>NZ_JASOKQ010000015.1:0-58757 GCF_030216265.1 Corynebacterium sp. UMB0012 | reverse complement strand
ACGTGTTTTCCTGATTTGGTAAGGAGCGCTGCGGCTACAGTGTGGTCTTCTCCGTCTTGAAAACGCTGTGCATGGGTAGTTGCTTTGGCCAGTAAATTTCGAAGTTCGTTGGTAATCACTCTTTAAGGGTAATAAATGCTAACGCGCTTGATCTATGCGAAGACAGAGATCGGGAACACCCCCCGGATCATTTTCAGACAGGGACGAAAATAAGCCATACCGAAGCCAGCGACTAGTTCCACTGCCACAAGGCAGAAGGAACGCAGATAAACATAGCCTGCCCCAGCATGGGGCTAGGAGTACGAATCCTGGGCTCCTTCAAGCGGAACTGCCAACAACGTAATGGGATTAGGCTGGGATCTGGCGCGGGTCAGGAGGCGCAGCAGGAGAGTTTGGAGACGTCGGTGGTGAAGGACTGTGCGGCGATTTTGATCCCTTCGGCCATGGTCAGGTATGGGCACCAGAGGTTCGCGACCTGGTCAACGGTCATGCCGGCCTCGAGGATGTAGACTCCGGCGGCGGCCAGGTCACCGGCCTCCTTGCCGACGGCGGTGATCCCCACAATCCGTCCGGTGTCGGCGTCGGCGACGATTTTGATGAAGCCGCGGGTGTCCCGGTTCACCAGTGCCCGGGGAACGTATTCCAGGGGCAGGACCCGGCATTCACACCGGATGCCCGCCTCGTTGGCTTCCTTGTCGGTCATGCCGACCGCGGCCAGTGACGGGCTGGTGAACGTCACGCGGGGCAGGTGCCGGTAGTCGACCTCGCGCCCGGCGTTGTTGAAGGCGTTCTCCACCATCAGGGTTCCGTGGGCGGACGCGACGTAGACGAATTCTCGGTGCCCGGTCACATCCCCTGCGGCCCAGATCCTGGGGTTGGAGCTGGCGAGTGTGCTCTCGACCAGGATCTGGCCGGTGTCGCCGGTCTTGACGCCGACGGCGTCCAGGTTCAGTCCGTCGGTGACGGCGCGTCGGCCGGTGGCTACCAGCAGCTTTGCGGCGCGGAATTCCTCCTGGCCCCCGGCGACCGTGGCGGTGACAAGGACCTCTGCGCCGGCGGGATCTGTGCGGACCGAAGTTACGGCTGCGCGGCGGACCACGCGGATGCCCTCGTCGGCGAAGACGCCCATCAGCGCACGGGAGGCTTCCGGTTCCTCGTGCGAGGCAAGCCTGGAGCGGACCAGCAAGGTCACTTTGGATCCGAGGCGGGCAAAAAGCTGCGCCTGCTCCAGGGCCACGTACCCGCCGCCGAAGACGATCAGGGACTCGGGCACCTCGTTCAGTTCCATGGCGGTGGTCGAGGTCAGGTAGTTGACTTCATCCAGTCCCGGCACCGGGGGTGCCCACGGGGTCGAACCGGTCGCGACCAGATAATGGGCGGCGGTCAGGGAGTCGCGGGTGCCGTCGGGTCCGGTGATTTCCAGGACCGGTTCCTCCGGGGTGCCGGCGAACACCGCGGTGCCCTGGCGCAGGTCCCATCCGTAGTCGGCGGCCAGATCCACGTATTTATCCGAGCGCATTCCCTCGACCAGGGAGCGTTTCCCGTCTATCAGTACACCCATGTCCACCGGGGCGGCGGAAGTGCTGATCCCGGGGAACCTTCCGGTCGCATCCACAGCGACATGCCGGGCTTCGGCGGCGGCCAGCAGGGCTTTGGAGGGAACGCACCCGGTGTTCACACAGGTCCCGCCCACCGTGGAGCGTTCGATCATCACGACCCGATTGCCCAGCTTGGTGGCCCGGATGGCGGCGGCGAAGGCGCCGCCTCCGGAACCGATCACGGCTAAATCAAAATCTGGTGCTGCCTCAGGCATTAGTCCTCCATGGAGTCTCGAATGAACACCCCGGGGGGCGTTCCTTTTTGCATGCTGTCCCCAGTCTGCACCTTCCCCTGCACGGGAAGGTCAAGAACGGGAGCGAAGAGATCGGTGTTGCTACGGAAGTGTTGTGTCAAGAAATTCCTTCAGGGCATCGGCCTTCATGGGCCGGGAATCGGCCCGGCCCAGGATGTCACCGTCAGGTGCGATGACGACGGTACTGTCCAGGGATGTGACCGCGTACTTTTGGGTGAGTTCCCCGGTCCGGTCGACAACGAAGGGGTATCCGGGTGTGCCGGCCATTTCGCGGAACTGGTCCACTTGGGTTTTTGTGGTCTCCGGCGTCACGTCCACGGCGACGAAGTCTGCCTTATCGGCATATTCCTGTTCCAGTTCCTTCATCGCTTCTGCCTGCGGAACGCAGGTATAGCACCAGCTCGCCATGAAATACAGCACTGTCGGGCGGGTGGAAGGGACGGTGAGGGCCTTGCCGTCCACAGATGTGATCTCGATCCTGTCCACGTTGTTTGCGCCCGCTGGCCCGGCGGCGGGAGCGGTTTCGCTCCCGCGGTTCAACGCAGTGAGGGTCAGGACCAGGATGAGGGCCGCGGCCGCTACGACGGCAGTAATGGTGAAGATCCGCCGGTGGTTTCTGGTCGTTGTCATGGGTTTCCTTTCTGGTTGGTGCGCCCTGGCGCCGTGTCGGGAAGAAGATGTTCCGGGCCGCAGCACGCTTCGGTGCTGTCGCTGCTCTCAGCCCCATCCGTGATTGCGCTGTTGTCCTGTGCCTTGCTTTTACTGCGGCGCCGCAGGGCCAGGGCCGCGGCGGCGAGGACGGCGGCCACCGCGGTGAGGGTGATGATGGGCCAGTTGCCCGAGATGAAACCGGACAGCGCCACGCTGGCTTCGGTGACCGTCCCGCCCATGATCTCCCCGGCCTGCCCGCCGGACAGGGCCGGAACCCAGTAGAGCAACAGGTAGATCCCTGCGAGGATAAGCGCGGCTCCGCCGAGACGATTAACAAACGGCAGGATCCTTCGGACGTGGCGTGCCAGGACGTCCCGCGCTACCGCTGCACCGAGGGACAGAAGGACCAGCACCACCGAGGAGCCCAAGGCGTAGGCGGCGAAGACCGCCAGCAGCCCGGCCAGGCTCCCGGTGGACACAGCCTGGGCGACAACAGCCAGCAGCAGGGCCAGGCTGCAAGAGAGCGCAGCCACCGCATAGGCCACCCCGTAGCCAAAGACCGCCCTGAGGCCCGAACTGGTCCCGTCCGTCTTCAGAATCCGGGGCAGGTTCAACCTCGCCCCGGGCAGCTGCCATCCGAACACCATGCCAAGGCCGGCAACCACAATAACCGCTCCGATCAGCGCCGCCGCCCAGGGAAGCGCCGACGCCACCGACCGCAGGCCTACAGCGGCGAGCAGGCCGGCCGTAACAAAGACAGTGGCGAAACCGGCGCTGAGGGCAACCCCGGCCTGAAGACCTGCAAGCAACGGCCGCTTCCGTCCCGCACCCGGGCCTGAACCAATGAAATACGCCAGATAGGTTGGCAGCATCGCAAACCCGCATGGATTCACCGTGGCAAGCATTCCGGTCAGAAAGGCCAGACCCAAAACACCCGTCATCCCTGTGACCCCGCATCCTCAGAAGCACCGGCCCGGGACTGCCCGGACCGCTCCTGCTCCGACGATGAATGAGGTGTTGGAGTAGAACCCGCGGACAGGCTGGCCCCCGGGCGGGAACGGGCGCAACAATCCGTCCCCGGGCTGCCCCGACGCTGCGCCCGCAGGAGCAGGGCCCCCGCGGCAAGGGCTGCGGCGGCAATGAACCAGAGGTTGCCGGCCATTGCGCCGGCCGCGGCGAAAACACCGGCTGCAGCCGTCAGAACGGGTACCCCGCAGCACACCAGCGCCACCATCACAACACCAAGGAAGGACAGCAGAGTGCCTGCCGCAAGCACCAGGCCAGAGCGCTTCCGGCCCTTCACTTTTATTGACATGATCATCCCTTCATATGTCCGGCTCGTGTCCGGAACCCCGACAGGGGACCCCAACACGAAACCGGACGGCCAGTAGTACGTCACACCCCATTATCAACCTTCCACTAAGGGGGAAGGTCAAGCTGGCGACGGGACCTGTTGGTTTGCGGGTGCCGATGCGGAACGTTCCAGTACGATGGAAGGGTCATATGCGATTTTTTGGAACGAGATGAGGACCCGAAATGCGAATCGGTGAAGTTGCTGATGCTGCCGGTATAACAACCAAGACGATCAGGTTCTATGAGGACCGGGGCCTGCTCCCACCGGCTGAGCGCTCGGCCAACGGCTATCGTGACTACACCCACGACACCCTCAGCCGCCTCGAATTCATTCGCCGCAGCCAAATCGCCGGGCTGACCCTGGCGCAGATCCAGGGCATTCTGCGGATCCGCGATAGCGGTTTGACGCCTTGCACCCACGTACGGGATGTCCTGGGGAAACAGTTGCAGGACCTGGACCGGAAAATCGCGGAGCTCACCGCGCTCCGGGTGACCGTGGCCGAACAATATGCAACCGCCGAGGTGGCCGACCCTCAGCGCTGCGATGCTGAACAAATCTGCAGTTACATCTGAGCCCGCCGCAGGCTAAGGGGCTTCACTGAGCCGGCTCCCGCCGCGGCCAGTGCCGTCCGCAGTGGTGCTGTTGCAAAGTTGGGGCAGTAGGAAGACCGGCGTGGAATAATCAGGTCCATGGGCATCTTCTCCGGTCGGCAGTTCCCTCGTGAAATCATCCTGTGGGCGGTGCGGTGGTACTGCCGCTACGGCGTGAGCTATCGCGACCTCGAAGAGATGATGACCGAGCGGGGAGTGCCGGTCGATCACACCACGATCTACCGCTGGGTCCAGAAATATGCTCCTGAGCTGGATAAGAAGACCCGGTGGTATCGGCAAGTTCCTGACTGGCAGGCCAGGTCCTGGCGGGTGGATGAGACCTATATCCGGGTCGGGGGAAAGTGGTGCTACCTCTATCGGGCAATCACCGCAGGTGGCCAGACCCTGGACTTCTACCTCTCACCAAAACGCAACGTCGCGGCAGCGAAGCGTTTCCTGGCGAAGACGCTGCGGTCGAATAAATCGGCAGGCTATCCGCGGGTGATCAGCACCGACAAGGCCCCCTCACTCGCCAGGGCAATCTCTGAGCTGAAGGCGGAAGGCGTCTGTCCATCGACGGTCGAGCATCGTCGGGTGAAATACCTCAACAACGTCATTGAAGGCGATCATGGCCGGTTAAAGCGGATCCTGGGGCCGAAAGGAGCATTCAAAAACCAAACGTCTGCCTACCGGACGTTGAAAGGGATGGAAGCGATGCACTCATTGCGGAAGGGGCAGGGCACGATGTTTGCCTATGGTCACCCGAATCCGGATGCAGTGATTGTTAGCCGGGTATTCGAGACGGCCTGACAACACAGGCACATAGCGTTGATCACACAATAAAAACGGAGCTTTCTTGGCTCCCGCCCCAAGTTGCAACAGCACCATAATTTGACCAGTAGGTCCGTATACGGCGACTACTGCTTGGATTGGGTCCTCTGGATAACTAGCAGCATGGTTGGCTAAAGCCGAGATCTCCCCGCAAGGACCACCGAGGAAATGGTGCGCGTTCAAACCGAGTACGTGTTTTCCTGATTTGGTAAGGAGCGCTGCGGCTACAGTGTGGTCTTCTCCGTCCTGAAAACGCTGTGCATGGGTGGTTGCTTTGGCCAGTAAATTTCGAAGTTCGTTGGTAATCACTCTTTAAGGGTAATAATTGCCAACGCGCTTTATCTATGTGAAGACAGAGATCGTGAACACCGGGGTTTCTGAGATGTACCAATCGCTTACAAAGCAAGACAGGACCATACGAGGACGTTGAGTGGATAGAGCGTCGAGTTTTAAGTTCAATGTTAGCTAAGGGCCTTATTAAAAGCGTTTGGCAACACGCGCTCCTATTTACCTTCGTATCTCGCGAGACGCTGACGTGGATGGCCTCACCATCGACCGGCAGCGTCAGGACTGTGAAGCCATTGCAAAGCAGCGTGGCTTGGACGTTGGACATAGGACATAACTACGTCGATCAGTCCATTTCCGCGTCAAAGAAGAATGTGGCTCGCCCCGACTACGACGCCATGGTGGCATCCTTTGAACGCGGCGAAATCGACGCGATCATCTGCTGGGACCTCGAACTACCCGCCCCACGTCGGTGGGTAGTCCGATCAGTCGGACAAAACTACTCCCGCACCACAGCGTAATAAGGGGTGCACCTTAAAAACATCCGGAGGTGGGGGTAACTCCCCCTCGTTGCCCAGAGACAAAATACGCCAGTGGCGTCTGTACGACGAGCCGAAGGTAGGACAAATTCCAATCCAGAGAGGTCTTGCACTGTTGCGGTGCGGTTGTCTTCTTTCTCACCGTATTGGACCCTGCGAAATTAATTGGATACGATAGGCCCATGTTGATTTCAGGTTCCGTTTTCATGCGGCCGCTCACCAGCCGCTAAGGCGGTTTTCTCCCTCCCGCAGGTTAGAAACCGCTCCGGTCCTTTAGCCGGGCGGCCATTTGCCATGCCCGGCTCCGTTTCAACTCCACGGAGCACACCTGATGTCTACATACGGATACGGCCGTCACGAACATGGCCAAAATTTTCTCACAGACCACAAGATCATCAACTCCATCGTCGATCTTGTAAAACAAACCTCCGGCCCCATCATTGAGATCGGGCCAGGAAGCGGTGCCCTCACTCACCCGATATCCCACTTGGGGAGGGCAATAACGGCAGTTGAGGTAGACGCAAAACTAGCTGCCAAACTCACAAAAAAGACCGCCTCGGCGTCGGTCGAAGTGGTCCATGATGATTTCCTCAACTTCCCGTTACCCGCCACTCCCTGCGTCATTGTGGGAAACATTCCCTTTCACCTCACCACTGCCATTCTTCGAAAGCTGTTGCATGCGCCGGCATGGACTGACGCTGTACTCCTCATGCAGTGGGAAGTCGCTCGCCGCCGGGCCGGGGTAGGTGCAAGCACGATGATGACAGCTCAGTGGTCCCCATGGTTCACGTTTCACCTTGGTTCCCGAGTACCAAGGTTTGCTTTCCGGCCACAGCCAAACGTTGACGGGGGGATCTTAGTGATCCGCCGGGTGGGTGACCCGAAGATCCCGATAGAGCAACGCAAAGCCTTTCAGGCGATGGTGCACACCGTTTTCACCGCCCGGGGACGCGGGATAGGGGAAATTCTCCGAAGGGCAGGGTTGTTTTCATCACGTTCAGAGACACAATCATGGTTGCGCTCGCGAGGAATCGACCCCGCAACCCTACCTCCCAGATTGCACACCAGCGACTGGATCGATCTCTTCCAGGTGACTGGTTCCTCTTCACCGCGCCATCGGCCCATTTCACAATCGGGAAGTAGTCAACGCCCTCCTCAACGGAAAAATCGAGGCCGGCGGCGGTAATCCCCCCACCACCAAAACCGAAATCCACCAGTAGTAGTGAACGACCCATGTTCGTCTACCGTGAGCCGCGTTATGGCAGTGACGTGTTCTCGTCGGGCACAGTCATAGTTCCCGGCGTTGCCAGCGACAGGGTTCTACACCCAGCAGCGGGACCGATCAAAATCACCCGCACGGGGAACGACCCTGCTGGTGGTTTAGATTTTGATGAAAGCGAGGAGACATAGCCCCTCGCCAACTCCCCGTAGCTGGCGAACAGTAGCTCCTGGCGCTGGCGCTCGTTGGTGAGTTTGCGTGCCACATCGAAAGCCTTATCGACTTCCCGGTCCAAGTTGTTGTGAGCCTTGAGCAGAATTGGGTCCATCGATAACGGGTTGTAGTGCTCCGCGAGTGACCGCTGGGGGTGCCGCTCGCGTGCCCGCAGCACCAACTGTCCAGCGTCGATGATTCGCTGCTGCGCCTTCTCATCTAGTTCACACAGAGCTGGTCCGCAGTTGTAGCTCCCGATGTACTCCGAAAAACGGAAAAAATAAATAGTGGGGATACATCAACCTTCCACTTTCCATTCTTCCGGCTCAGAGTATTGAGGGGTCTGGGACCGGGTCCGTAAACCCTTTATGTTTTTCGCGCACAGCGGTTTTTAGCGACGCACCCTATAGGTTTTCCGCAGAACTTATATGTGTTTCTGTGCACCCCATATGTTGTCTGTTTTAGCGGTATTTCGTTGTTAATTCCGCACGCGCGCATCAAATGGTTATTTATCGACGACACTCCGTGCCGCACCCCTATATTTAAGGATGTGGAATCGCCTACCCCTCCGGGTTAGAGCCCGCTAGATCCACTTCGCAATCGGGTACACCCATCTGTACGCGCTGACCTGCGGCGTTGTGGGTTGTGCCGAGCGTGCTGCCGGAGTCCCTTTCAGTGTCCCTGGGGTAGGAGCGGCCGCATGAAGGTGCGCTCGTACCGCAGGACGCACTCGGACTCGTCTCGAATCCGGTCAGCGGCGATGAAGTCCGAGTGGGTGCCGAACAAGGTGCGGTACTGCTCGTAGGCAGCCAGGCTGGGGAAGCTGAACAGGGATTCCGCACGGTCACTCACACCTTCCGCGGGTAGGTAGTACCCGTGGTGGGTGCCGCCGTGTTCGTCGACATGCCGCATCCAAGCGCGGGCGAACTGTTCAAAGGCTGCGATCTGGTCGGGGTCGATGGTGTAGTGGACGACACAGGTGATCACATCCACAACGCTAGGCCCACAGGCGCTCATTGGGGAGCCTTTGTCTGTGCGCCTCGTGGTGCAGCACACCAATCTGCCTGGTTTACCTGCGGAAATGCGTCAGTTCGCCAAGTTGGCGCCGAGTTCAACGGTGAGAACTCCGACGGCGATGAGGAGGATGCCGAGGGCCATGGTTCGGGTGAGGGGTTCGTGGAAGATGACCCGGGCGAGGATCGCGGTGAGAGCTACGCCGGATGCTGCCCAGATGCCGTAGGCGACGCCAAGGGCCATGCCGTCGGCCAAGGCGAGACTTAAGGCGACGAACGCCACGAGATACCCCGCGATGACGCCGATGAACCATTTCTTCACCCGGCCACCGTCGGAGGCTCGTAACGACATGGTCGCGACGACTTCGGACAAGATGGCGCCTGCGAGGAAGATCCATCTCATGAGTTGACTCCTGCTTCCTGGGCTGCGGTTTGCTGAGCTTTCTGGGAGCCGAGTTCGACGGTGAGGACACCGCTGATGATCGCAACCATTCCAAGACCCATCACAGCGGTCAGAGGTTCACCGAAAATCGCGGCGGATAGCACGGCGGCGAGCACGACCCCGCTGGCTCCCCAGATGCCATAGGCGACGCCGATCTGCATTCCTTCGCGCAGGCAGAAGGTGAGGAAGACGAAAGTGCCGATGTATCCGGCAGCAACCACGATGTACCAGGATGGGTGATTGAGCGCCGCCTTGAGAGACAGCGTCGCCGCCACTTCGGTAGTGATGGCGCCAGCGAGCAGGAACCACTGCTTCATGGGGTTGTTCCTTCGATCAGGGAGCGAATGCTGGAGACGACGGCTTCGAGATCCGCGCCGTGGAGGGTGGACACACCTGTGGCCTGGGCGCCCCAGAGTCCGTCGGCGGCGAGTCGGGCGGTGGTCAGCCTGGCTCGGGTGGCGGCGTCGAGATCGTCCGGGAGTTCGAGCCAGCGGCCCATCCGCGTAGTCCACGGTTCGGTGAGTTCGGGCCGATACGTCGCTTGGCCCCAGATGATGAACTCGGCGCGCTTGGCGGCCCCGTGGGCGGCGACGTGAACGTAGCTCAGGAGCCGCTCGGTGGCGTTGGCGTTCTCGAGGGGCTTGCCAAGGGTGGCAGTCATGTCGTTCTCGACGTTGGCCGCAGCGTGGTCGACGATCGCGGCGAGCAGTACGTCGCGGTTGCGGAAGTGATATAGCAATCCCGGTTTGGTGAGCCCGGCCTCGTGGGCCACTGCGTCAAGGGTAATGTCGCCACCCTCCGCTGCGTTCATGACGCGGAGGGCAGCTTCCAGGATCTCGGAGCGCTGACTGGTTCGCATATAGCTAACTTTACCATTTGGTAGGTGAAGCCTTCAACTGCGGCCGCTGGTAGGGGCACCTGGGGTACACCCTATTGTTACGCCGGTTTGGAGCAGAATGTTTCCTGTAAATAGGGCCGTTCCTAGCATTGTTTTACACGCGTCTAGTGGGGTCTAGGCCTTATGTTTACAGAAAGTGGTGAGTGTGGTGTTATCGTCTGACGGTTTCCATAGGTTGCATCCCTCAGTGTGGTGTGACGCTTGCTGATGGTCACTGACATCTTGCGCCACTTGAAGAGTGTGAGACGGCAAAAACTAATCCAACTGGTCCACAGCGAGGTCCCAATACCCGCTGGGTAGTTTGCCTCTAAAAGGCAGCGGAACTTAGACCCCAACCCCGCACCCTACGTGACGGCGGTAACTATAGTTCGTAGATATGACCGCACCACAAACTAAGACGCAGCACGAGTTGCTCCAAGAACGCGCAGCGGCGGTGGACCTGCGCGCCTATCACCTCCACCTCGATCTCTCGGAGGTACTCGATAGCCCCACCTACCGCGTGACTACCCGCCTCGAACTCAGCAGCAGTGAGCCCGAGCTTTTCCTGGATTACCTAGGCGAATCCGTCGCGGAGGTCAAGGTCAATGGCACCCCGCAGAAGGTGGACTTTGATGGCAGCATCATCCGGCTGCACGGCCTGCCGGTAGGGGAGGAGCTCGCCATCGAAGTCACCGGCCACTCGCGCTATTCGCGCACCGGCCAGGGTCTGCATCGGATGCACGATCAGGCCGATGACGCGACCTACCTGTATTCACACCTCGAGCCTTCTGATGCCCGGCGCATCTTCCCCTGCCTGGAGCAACCGGATCTCAAGGCCGTCTTCCACGTGCGCATGACCGCACCGAAAAAGTGGCAGATCCTTTCCAACCAACCGGAAGTCGAACGCAGCGAAGAGGGGGAGCTCGCCACCGTTACCTTCGCGCCGACCCCGCCGCTGTCGACGTACCTGACTTCTTTCGCCGCCGGCCCCTACCAGTACCAAGAGCGCACCTGGACTGCCCCGGATGGCAGCCACTCGGCACAGCTGCGCGCCTTTGCGCGCGCGTCCATGTTTGAGCACCTGGACGAGGAAATCCTAGAACTTACCGCCCAAGGCATGGACTTTTTCCACCAGAACTTTGGCTATCCCTATCCGTGGGGCAAGTACGATTCCATCTTTGTACCCGAATACAACCTCGGCGCGATGGAAAATCCCGGCCTGGTGACGTTTACGGAGAACTACATCTTCCGCTCCCGCGCTACCCGCGCGCAGCACGCCGGCCGTGCAAATACCATCCTGCACGAGATGTCTCATATGTGGTTCGGTGATCTCGTCACTCCGCAGTGGTGGGATGACCTGTGGCTCAAGGAGTCCTTCGCGGAATTTATGGGCGCGGATTCTTCCGTCCACGGCACCGACTACACCGAGGCCTGGGCAAACTTTGCCGGCGCCCGCAAGAACTGGGCCTACCTGCAGGATCAGCTGCCCACCACGCACCCCATCAAGGCGGAGATCCCGGACGTGGATGCCGCGCGCCAAAACTTCGATGGCATCACCTATGCCAAAGGAGCGGCGGTTCTCAAGCAGCTGGTGCATTACGTCGGCCGCGATAATTTCTACGCCGGTGCGCGCGACTACTTCCAGGAGCACGCCTTTGCCGCCGCCACCTTTGATGACCTCCTGCAGGCGCTCAAGAAGCACACGGACCGCGATCTTGATGCCTGGTCCCAAGCCTGGTTGCGCACCTGGGGCCCGGATACCCTCACCCCGGAGTTGCACACCGAAGGCGAGAAGATTGCGGAGCTGGCCATCAGTGCAGACGCCGAGGACGTCACCCGACCGCACCGCCTGACCGCTTCGCTCTTTGATGCATCCCTGCACAAGTACCGCGAGATCGACATCGATCTCCCCGCCGGCGATGGCACCACCCGCACCATCATCGATGAAGCGGCCGGCCTTCCGGCCCCGGCATTGCTGCTGCTTAACGACGCCGACCATACCTACGCCAAGATCCGCTTCGACGAGACCTCCCTAGACACAGCGAGTGAGCGCCTGACCGACATCGAGGATGAATTGACCCGCGCGGTAATCTGGACCGCCCTGTGGAACCTCACCCGCGATGGGGAAATGTCGGCGATTGACTATGTGGGGGTCGTCGTCAAGCACGAAGCCTACGAGACCAACACGACGCTGCTGGCTACTGCCTGCGCCAATGCCAATTTCGCCATTGCACACTATGTGGCAGACGCCGACCGCGAGCAGGTCCGCACCGACTATGCCGAGGCAATCTGGGGCCGCCTGGCCGAGGCCGAACCAGCCTCGGACGCCCAGCTTGTGCTCGCTCGCGCCGCCATCCGCGCACTCGCCGCAACCCCGGAGGAATCAGGTACCGCGCGCCTTAAGGCCCTGCTCTCCGGTGACATTGCCGGCCTTTGCTTGGACCCCGAAATCCGCTGGTCGATCTTGCGCGCCCTCGCGGCCCGCAATGCCGTAACCCCGGCCGAGCTCGAAGAGGAAAAGCAGCGCGATAATACGCTGACCGGCGCTACCGAATTCCTCGGCGCCAGCCACGCCTTCCCCACGCCGGAGACCAAGCGCTCCGCGTTCGATAAGGCGCTCACGACCGGCGCATATTCCAATGCCGAGGTCGACGCACTGATCGCCGGTTTCAATGCCCCACGCTCAGCTAGCCTGCAGGAGGCCTTCGCGGAGGAGTTCTTCTCCCGCGTGGAAGACATCTGGGCTGCGCACCCGATTGAGATTGCTAACCGCCTCATCCGCGGCTTCTACCCAGAGTTGCCGATGGCCGATGCCGCCACCACGCGCCTGCTGCACCGGGAGCTGCCAGGAGCGCTGCGCCGCATCCTGCTGGAATGCCGCGATAACCTGCGGCGCACCCTCCGCGTGCGGGCTGGTCAATAAACTGTACAGCCTAGCGCTCGCGCCCTAGTTCCCCTCGGGTCACACTGTGTATAACAGTTGTTGATCCGGGGGGAATCTACATATGACGCTCAGTCATGACCGCAGTGACGAAGAACTAGTTGATGCTTTTATTGAGGGGGACAATAAGGCCTTTTCCACCATCGTGGAACGCCACCGCACGCGGCTGACCACGGTAGCGCGGCGCTACACCAGAAACGATCATGATGCCCAAGATGTGGTCCAGGAAGCCTTCCTGCGCGCCAGCTGCAACCTGCACTCCTATCGCCGCGAGTCTGCGCTATCGACCTGGCTGCACCGGCTGGTGAAAAACTCTGGCTATGACTACTTGAACCACCGTTCTAACAGGGAAAATGCTTCATTAGATGCGGAGGACTTTGACGACGATCGCAACCCGCTGCTCGCGCATAACCCTTCCGAAAACCTAGCGGAGCAGTTAGTGGTGCGAGAAGCAATGCAGCTGCTGCGGGAGGATCAGCGCGAAGCGCTGGTGCTTACCGACGTCGCCGGGTTCCGCGTCGGCGAAGTTGCCACCGCCCAAGGGGTAAAGCCCGGCACCATCAAATCCCGCCGCGCCCGAGCGAGGGAAGTCCTACGCGCCGCCATGGGGTGAGTTTGCTAATACCGACGTTTGTCAGCGTGGCGGGTAGACTCAGGGCGTTACGCGAAACCACACTCTGATTTAAGGGAGTTAGCAATGACCGTCCACGATGTTGCCATCGTAGGTTCCGGCCCTGCCGGTTACACCGCCGCGCTGTACGCGGCACGCGCCGAGCTCAACCCGATCGTCTTCGAGGGCTTCGAGTACGGCGGCGAGCTTATGAATACCACCGAGGTAGAAAACTACCCCGGCTTCCAAAAGGGCATCATGGGCCCAGAGCTCATGGAAGAAATGCGCGCCCAGGCCATCCGCTTCGGTGCGGATCTCCGCATGGAGGTCGTTGACTCCGTTGAGCTGGAAGGCGATATTAAAAAGCTGCACGTGGGTGACGAGCTCTTTGAGGCCCGCGCCGTCATCCTCGCCACCGGTGCCGCCCCGCGCCACCTCGGCGTACCAGGTGAGGAAGAACTTACCGGCCGCGGCGTTTCTACCTGCGCTACGTGCGATGGCTTCTTCTTCAAGGACCACAATATCGCTGTTATCGGCGGCGGCGACTCTGCCATGGAGGAGGCCACCTTCCTCACCAAGTTCGCGGATTCTGTCACCATTGTGAACCGCTCCGAGAACTTCCGCGCCTCCAAGATCATGCTGGAGCGCGCCCAAGCCAACGAAAAGATCAAGTGGGAGACCAATAAGGTCGTCGAAGAAGTTATTGAAGCCGATGGCAAGGTCGGCGGACTCAAGCTCAAGGACGTCACCAACGGCGAGACTTCCACTTTGGACGTCACTGCCATGTTCGTAGCAGTTGGCCATGATCCGCGCTCTTCCTTCCTCAATGATCAGGTCAAGCTCAATGACAACGGCTATGTTGTAGTTGAACAACCCACCACCAAGACCTCCCTGCCAGGCGTTTTCGCCTGCGGTGACTTGGTGGATGACCACTACCAGCAGGCAATTACCGCGGCCGGCTCCGGTTGCCGTGCGGCAATTGATGCGGAACATTTCCTCGCAGAAAACCGTTAATTCAGTATGAGCAACGTCAAGAAAGTAACCACCGATACGTTCCGTAAGGACGTCATCGAGTCCGATAAGCCCGTCATCGTCGACTTCTGGGCCGAGTGGTGTGGCCCGTGCAAGAAGCTTTCCCCCATCCTGGAAGAGGTAGCGGAGGAGTTGGACGGCCAAGTCACCGTCGCCAAGGTTAACGTCGATGAAGAGCGCAACCTAGGCGCCATGTTCCAGATCATGTCCATCCCCAATGTGCTGATTTTCAACCACGGCGAGAAGGTAGACGAATTTGTGGGTCTGCGTTCTAAAGATGACATCGTGGCGCAAGTGAAAAAGCAGCTTTAACTGTTAATCTAATTCCTATTAGATTAAGCGTGTAGAAATTCTGGAATGCGGCCCTAACTAAAGCGGGCTGTGAAAGGGGTATAAGGCGTGAATCGCGTTCTTCGAGTCGGCGATACAAGCGTGCGTGTAGCTGAGGCTCGCGCTACCTTGGCCCGTCTCGGCCTCTTGTCAGATTTCAAGGGGGAACTTTCTGCGTGGAAGAAGCAGAAGTACTCCGAGAGCGACAAGAGCTTTGATGCCAATTTGTCTGAGGTCCTCAAGGCCTTCCAGCAATCCCGCGGTATCGTGCCCACGGGCGAGATCGACGATCTCACCCTGCGCGAACTGCGCCAAGCCTCGTACACGCTCGGCAGCCGCGTCCTTAGCTACGAGCCTGCGAATGAGCTGGTGGGTGACGATATCTCGCAGCTCCAGCAACAACTGCAGGAGCTCGGCTTCTACCAGCAGCGCGTGGACGGCCACTTCGGTACCAATACCCACGCGGCCCTGAAGGAATATCAGCACAACTGCGGCCTGCAAGAAGATGGTGTGTGCGGCCCGGCCACCATCCGCGCCCTTGGACTGCTCGGCCGCCGTATTACCGGCGGCTCCGCGCACAATATCCAAGAGCGTGAGCGCGTCCGCAATGCCGGCCCTAAGCTGGCGGGCAAGCGCGTTGTCATCGATCCCGCCTTGAGCGGCGGCGACGCCGGCCAGCTGGTCAAGGGTCGCTTCGGTGATATTTCCGAGCAGGAAATCCTGTGGGACCTCACCCAGCGCATCGAGGGACGCATGATTGCCGCAGGCATGGAGACCATCATCTCCCGTCCTCGGACCTCCGATGCGGACGTCAAGTCCCGCGCCGAACTGGCTAACGCCTTCGATGCGGACATGGTCATTTCCCTAGCCTGCGATTCCTACCCCAATGAGAAGGCCAATGGTGTTGCCACCTTCTACTTCGGGTCCGAATCCGGCAACTCCTCACTCATTGGTGAGACCCTTTCCGGTTTCATCCAGCGCGAGATTGTCGCGCGCACTGAGCTGCTGGACTGCGGCAACCACGGCCGCACCTGGGACCTGCTGCGCTTGACCCAGATGCCGGTCATCCAGATCGTACTGGGCTACCTGACCAACCCAGAGGACATAAAGATCCTCACCAACCCGTCCTGCCGCGATGACATTGCGGAGGCGATCGTGATTGCCGTAAAGCGCATGTACCTCATGGAGCAGGACACCGCCGTAACCGGCACCTATAAGTTCTCCGAGCTGCTCCAGGCCGAACAGTCCTAGGCCTAGAATCTAGGCCAAGGCGCGGGCTAGGAGGTCTTCGGCCGCTGCCGCGCTGAGCATATCGTGCTGGGGCGGCAGCTCGAGCCGCAAGCGGGGGAGTACTGGGTGATCCGCGGCTACCTCAAAGCCGGCGGAGCGCAAAGTCTCATAAGACATCAGCCCGATATTGGCCGGTTTATGGCCCAAGAAATCCGCCGCAGCGGCCGGATCACCGTAATAGCCAAAGGCCTCCACGGCGGTGCTGCCGCGGTTAGTGAGGTGCATAATGGCGGCGTCGACAAGCACTGCTTCAATGCCACGCCCCATTAAATGTGCCTTAACGAAGAGCGAGGTAATGATCTCCGCATCGTCTGAAATGGGGGCGGTGGGAAGCTTGGCGGCGCCGGCAGCATCCTCGCGGGAGCAAAAGAGAATGGTGGCGTCCTCGCCCACAGTAAAGCCGCACTGACCAAAGGAGAGCAGGGTAGTGGCCAGCCACGCTTCCTTTTCAAAAGCCGGATCGACCACGGAGGCCTCCAGCTCCCAAAAGGTGCTGCGCGCAGCCTGGCGGTGAATGCGCGCGCCTTCGCGTACCGGCTCGAGGATCATCGCCCCGGTTTAGTGCTGGCCCTCAATGAGCGTCATGATGCGCTCGAAATCTTCTTGGTCGCCGAATTCCACGACCATCTTGCCCTTGCGCTTGCCCATGGTCACGGTGACCTTGGTATCGAAGCGATCGGACAGGCGCTCAGCGGAATCGGTAAAGTACTGCGGCTGCGGTGCCGGCTGCTTCTTCTTGGATTCGGCCGGCTTACCATCGCGCTTGTAGAGGGTGACTGCCTCCTCGGTGGCGCGCACGGACAGGCCCTCCGCGATGATGCGGTTGGCAATGTATTCCATGGCCTCAGGGTCATCCAAGGACAATAGCGCACGCGCGTGGCCGGCAGATAAGGTACCAGCAGCTACGCGCTTTTGTACCTCTACCGGCAGCTTGAGCAGGCGCAGCATATTGGTCACCTGTGGGCGCGAACGGCCAATGCGATCCGCCAGCTCATTCTGGGTAACGCCGAACTCTTCCAGCAGCTGCTGGTAGGCGTGCGCCTCTTCCAAGGGGTTGAGCTGTACGCGGTGGATGTTCTCCAGCAAAGCATCGCGCAGCAGGTTGTCATCCTTGGTATCGCGCACGATGGCCGGAATCGTGGCTAGGCCCGCCTTGGAGGAAGCGCGCCAACGCCGCTCACCCATGATGAGCTCAAAGCCACCTTCCTCGGAAGGACGAACGACAACAGGCTGCAACAGGCCAAACTCGCGGATCGAGTGGACGAGCTCGCCGAGTTCATCCTCGTCGAAGACCGTGCGCGGCTGCTTCGGGTTGGGGATGATATCCCCAATGGAAATCTCGCGGTAGGTCGCACCGATAGGAGCCGGGGTGGCTTGGCGCTTCTTGGAGGACTTAGAGCCAGAACCCTGCTGAATGGTGGGAGCGCCCTTTACGCGCTTGCCTTCACCACCCTTCCGGCCCGGCTGCGGGGTGGAATTACCCAAAATAATATCCGCGGCGGAATCGCCCAAGCGCGGCTTGCGGGTAGGGGCATCAGGACCGGACGGGATGAGTGCGGCTAGGCCTTTGCCAAGGCCGCCTTGCTTCTGTTCTGCCATGAGTTCCTATCCTTCCAATTCCGCGTAAATCTCTGGGCTCACACCAATCGCCCCGGTGGTCGGGTGCGGGCGGTAATCGCCACGCCGGTTAAGCTCACGCGCCGCCGCAAGGTACGCGCGGGCCCCGGTGGACGAGGGAGCGTAATCAATAACCGTAGTACCGTACCCCGGTGCCTCGGAAACGCGCACGGAGCGCGGGATAACATTGGCCAGCACCACAGCTCCGAACTGTTCGCGGACGTTATCTGCCACGTCCTCGGCCAAGCGCGTGCGGGCGTCATACATGGTCAGCAGCACGGCGGAAATATGCAGATCCTCGTTGAGGTGCTCACGAATCATGGAGATATTACCCAGCAGCTGGCCCACGCCCTCCAGAGCGTAGTACTCGCATTGAATCGGGATGATGACCTCTTCAGCGCACGTCATGGCGTTGATGGTGAGCAAACCCAGTGATGGCGGGCAATCAATGAAGACATATTCAAAGCCATGCTCTTCAAGGAAGCCATTATGCAGGGCGTCATAGAGCCGAAATTCACGGCGTACCAAGGAGACCATTTCAATCTCCGCGCCAGCTAGATCAATGGTGGCGGGGATGCAAAAGAGGTTCTCGTTGTGCGAGGAGGCCTGCATAGCCTTCTCGGCGGTGCAGTCTCCAAGGAGCACCTCATAGCTGGAATCGGTGCCGGAATTATGTTCCGCGCCCATGGCCGTGGAGGCGTTTCCCTGCGGGTCTAGATCGATCACCAGCACTTTTTTGCCCTCTGTGGCTAGCGCTGCGGCCAAGTTGGCGGCGGAGGTGGTTTTGCCTACGCCGCCTTTCTGGTTAGCAATGGTGATAAGGCGCGGATTAGTCATGCCGTCTACTTTAGTTCACGCGCGGGACACGAATGATTGTGGTTCCCTCGATGGTGCTGACCTCGGCCTTTCCACCGCCGGCCTTCTTAATGTCGGCGGCATCGCGTTCCAGTTCCTCGTGTACCGAAGAACCCTTCAGCGCGATCATCTCACCGCCCTTGCGTACGAGCGGCAGCGACCATTTCGCCAGCTTGCCCAGGGGCGCGACGGCGCGGGAGGTGACCACGTCTGCTCCCGCCACGGCCTTTTTAATCGGGCCTTCCTCGGCACGGCCACGCAGGACCGTCACGTTGTCTAGGCCCAGCTCTTCTACGACCTCGTTGAGGTAGTTATAGCGCTTGAGCAGCGGCTCGATCAGAGTGATCTGCAGGTCTGGGCGTGCAATGGCCAGCGGAATGCCGGGCAGCCCGGCACCCGAGCCGACGTCGATAACCGTGGCACCCTCTGGGATTGCCTGCTTGACGACGGCGCAGTTAATAATGTGCCTGTCCCACAGGCGTGGCACCTCACGGGGGCCTATAAAACCACGAGTGGACCCGTCTGTAGCGAGCGAATCATGGTAAGCCTGCGCGAGGGGCAAGCGGGAGCCGAATACTACTGACGGGTCCATCTCGGACACGATGGGGTTCTCCTCCGTGTTTATTTGTTTTTGCGCTGTTTCTTGGTGCGGTTGTCCTTCTTGCGGGCACCCGGCTTAGGCGCGGAAGTGCGCTTGGCCTCAACCTTAGCGGCTTCCTCTTCTTCTTCCTCGCGGTCCATCTTGGCATAGACGATGCGGGTTTGGAAGAAGGTCCAGACCGTATTGGCCATCATGTAGAACAGCAAACCAATCGGCCAGATGAAGCCGGAGAAGACCAGCATGGCCGGCATGACCCACAGCATCATCTTGGACATCATGGCCATTTGCTGCTGCATCATTTCCGCATTCTGCCCCTGCGGTGCTTGGGTCTTTCCAGCAGCGCGGCGCTTTTCCTGGCGGTTCAAGCTCATGCGGGCGTTGAAGTGCGTCATGACCACAATGATGGCGATCATCGGAACGATGATGACAGCTGCCTGAGTGGTGGTTACGCCCTCTACAATCGGCGAGTTCAAGCGCAGGTTGGTCACCAGCGGAACATCAAAGATCTTGGCGTCTAGGAACTGCTGGACCAGTTCCGGCTTAAAGATGTAGTTCGCGGTATTGGCGTTATCCTCAATGGACATTGGGTCGCCACTGGGGTGGCCAAAGCCACCGGCTACCGCAACGGTGCGGTCGAAGGAGCGCAGCACGTGAAACAAACCAACGAACATTGGAATCTGCACGAAGACCGGCAGGCAGCCAGCCATCGGACGAACGCCGGACTCCTTGTAGACCTTCTGCATTTCCTGCGCGGCCTTGGTTTGGTCATTGCCGTACTTCGCGCGGATTTCCTGCACCTTAGGCTGGATTTCCTGCATCTTGCGCGAGGAACGAATCTGGCTAATGGTCGGCTTGACCATTAGTGCCTTAAGCGTCCAGGTCAGCAGCACAATGGCCAGAATCCAGGTAATGCCCCAGGTAGGGTCCATTACGAGGGACAGCAGCCAGTGCCAGAACCACAAAACGGCCGAAATTGGCCAGTAAATGATATTAAGCACGAGTGTTTAATCCTCAATTGTTGTTGGTACCCGGGACCGGATCGAATCCGCCCGGATGCCAGGGGCCGCATTTGCAGACCCTGGCTATTGCCATCGCCGTACCCTTGATTGCGCCGTGTTGAGAAAGCGCCTCTAGGGCGTAAGCACTGCATGTCGGCTCGAACCGACAGGTCGATACCATCTTAAGGCCAGAGACATGTTTTTGGTAGAAACGAACCACTTTGACCATTGGTTTGGCCAATCCTCTGGCTGGGGGAATTTCCTCCCCGCGGGAATTTAGATATCCCATTGCTTGCGCAGTGCTTTGGCAAGATCTTTTTCTAATTGCTCACTGCTAGCAGTGGCGCTGGCGGGCAAGGCACGGATAACAACGTCCACGCTGGCGGGCAGCTTGGGAATGAATGTCATACACACATGGCGAAGCCGCCGGGAGGTGCGGTGGCGAACCACTGCATTCCCGACGGCTTTAGAAACAATCAGCCCAAATCGCGGCCCGGTGGCGGCGATATCGGCTGCCTTGTCCGTACCTGCGTTGTCGCGCGCATGCACGACGACCGTACGAGTGCCCGCCCGGCGACTGCCCTTCATCGTGCGCCGAAATTGCGTCGGCGACGTGAGCTTGTGCTGGGCTGGAAGCATAACTTATGCAGTCAGCTTTGCGCGGCCCTTCTTGCGACGAGCTGCAACAATGGCGCGACCTGCACGGGTGCTCATGCGGGTGCGGAAGCCGTGCTTACGAGCACGACGACGGTTGTTCGGCTGGAACGTGCGCTTACCCTTTGCCACGTTAATTCTCCTTGAAGTTGTGCGTAGGCACACCACCGCAGTGCAGCGGCACGCCCACTGATGAATAGATTCCATGAACCTGACGCATCACAGTCTCTCCGGTGCACGGCTAGCCGACGGGCCCAGCCGGTGCGAGGTGACGCTGTCACTTTCACGCGCAACTCTTTGTTGCAATAGACCATGCCAGATTACGTGATTTCTGCCGCTGGGAACAAATCGACACCCGGGTACACCCGAAATTACATAAATGTTTTTTCCTGCAGCTAGAGGGCCAGATTCTGCGCTCTTACTGCACCTAATCCATCACGCAGTAAGACCCACCCCAACCCACACCCGGGTGGTGAATTTTTCTCGCTAGACACACCCGCCGTTTCGGCGGTAGAACAGAAGAATCAAATTCCACAGCCCAACCGGTCATGTGGATAACTCTAAATCAACGCTTGAGACTTTTGCAGTTTCCGCAGCGTACGGCCATAAACTGGCCAATGAAGAGTTATCCACAGTCATGAACTAAGCTGTGAATAACTATTTCATCCACACCTGTGGATAACTCTGTGGAGATCGAGGTGACTCGATAAAAACCGATGTGAAAACCACGGTGGAATCCGCAGTGAAAATTGTTATTCAATGTCCACCCGTCCCCGACTAAATTCCACAAAGGTAGCCTGTTGTGACTGACCCACAAGCGAACCTGCATGCCGTTTGGCGCGCGGTCGTTGATGACCTGCTCGCACAATCCGAGCAACCCAATTCCGAGGTCCCCAGTTTTTCGCACTCACAGCGCCTTTACCTCCAACTGGTTCGCCCCATCATGATGGTTGAGGGCTACACCCTCGTTGCCGCCGAAAACCTGGATGCCAAAAATGTGGTCGAAAATGAGTTGGGCGAGCACATTGCCAAGGCATTAACCCGCCACCTAGGCCGACCGTGTTCCTTTGCGGTTACCCTTGCCACCCCGCAAGAGCCACAGCCGCCGGCCGCGGACCCTGCACCACAGCCAACACCCCCTCAACAACAGCAACCGCCGCAGAACACGGAATCTACCCAGAACTACATTCCGCGCCCACAGCAAACGGATGCCGCTGCACAGCAGGCCCCTTCCCAGAACAATTGGCAGTCGAGTCACGCCCCTGCAAGCCTGGATGAGCTGGCCCAGCACTATAACCAACAGCAGGCAGAATCCGCGGGAAATTTCTCCGGTGCTGCCACCAATTCTGCCCGCATCCCGCGCGAGGCCCCTGCGCACGATCCCAACCGTGAAACTTCCCTCAATCCGAAGCACACTTTCGATAGCTTCGTCATCGGTTCTTCGAATCGTTTTGCCAATGGTGCCGCCGTGGCTGTGGCCGAGAATCCCGCCCGTGCGTACAACCCACTATTTATCTGGGGTGGCTCTGGCCTGGGTAAAACGCACCTTTTGCATGCCGCCGGCAATTACGCCCAGGTACTGCATCCGGGTCTGCGCGTGAAGTATGTGTCTTCGGAAGAATTCACGAATGACTATATTAATTCCCTGCGCGATGACCGTCAGGAATCATTCAAGCGGCGCTACCGCAATCTCGACATTTTGATGGTCGATGACATCCAATTCTTGGAAGGCAAAGAATCCACCCAGGAAGAGTTCTTCCATACTTTCAATGCGCTGCACCAAGCCAATAAGCAGATCATTTTGTCTTCGGACCGCCCACCGAAGCAACTAACCACGCTGGAAGATCGCCTCCGCACCCGCTTTGAAGGCGGTCTTATCACCGATATTCAGCCGCCAGATCTAGAAACGCGTATCGCGATTTTGATGAAGAAGGCGGCCAATGACGGCACCGAAGTGGATCGCTCCGTGCTTGAGCTCATTGCCTCTCGTTTTGAGTCATCTATTCGTGAGCTCGAAGGCGCACTGATCCGCGTTTCGGCCTATTCTTCCTTGGTGAATGAGCCAATCAACGTGGAGATGGCAGAAATCGCGTTGCGCGATTTGGCCCCAGATTCCGCCGATAGGCAAATCACCGCTACCTCGATCATGGAGGTCACGGCAGAATTCTTCGATATTGATGTAGAAACTCTGCGCGGCGCTGGCAAAAAGCGTGCGGTGGCGCATGCACGCCAGTTGGCTATGTATCTGTGCCGCGAACTTACCGAGCTATCCCTTCCCAAGATCGGTGAACAGTTCGGCGGCAAGGACCACACCACCGTCATTTACGCGGATCGCAAGATCCGCAAAGAGATGACTGAAAAGCGCAATACCTACGACGAGATCCAGGCGCTTACCCAGCGCATCAAGAATCGCGGTCGCGCCTAGATCTCGCCACCTTTTCTACAGCGCCTTCCTTATATAAAGGAGGGCGCTTTTGTTTGCCCTTTGTCACTTCGCGGATTCTGCTCGCACTACTTAAAGGTGAAACCAGAACTACAGATCCGAAATTCTTGGTGAGACGTCGAAACCTGGTTCAAACCGTCCCCACAGCAGCCTGCACACTCTTGTAATTCCACAAAGAACCCGCCAGATCCGCGAGAAATAATCTCTTAACTGGGAAAAGAGTTATCCACAGCGTTATTCACACTTGTGTAATTCCATCTTTGTAATTCATAGATCTTACTCACAGTTTTAAATTCCACAGGCTCTATGCTGGGAGAACCACCCTGTGATCAGCGCTGTGTGTAGATCGGTGATCAAATGACAAAACCTGTGGATAAAACGGCGATCCCGTTAGTTGTCCACATTTCGCCCCGATTGATCACAGCAAGATCACAAGAATTAGCACACCCCGGATCTGCGGCTTGAACTTGTCATTTACCTAGTTACCCACAGATCCCACAGCGCTTATTACTACTACTAAATTATTTCTCTGATCTGTATAGAGGAAAGAGGGTGTGTGGAATTCGGCCCGGCCTGCCTTCGGCCAGGTGCGGATCGAGCAGGCAAAGATGGAATTACACGTTGTGGCGCACCGCGCCCGATGCGGTAAGTTGGAAGCCAGTCTTTTGTAAGTAACAAATTTCCTACTTGCCTCAGAGGAGCTCTTCGCACCATGGATGAAGCCGTGTCATTTCGCGTTGCCAAAGATGACCTTGCCAACGCCGTAGCGTGGGTTGCTCGCAGCCTGCCGTCCAAGGTCACCCAGCCCGTGCTCCGCGCGATGCTGATCACCGCGGATGACAATGGTCTTGAGTTCACTGGTTTCGATTATGAGGTTTCTACCCGCGTCCGCATTGCCGGCATGGTGGATGAACCCGGACAGATCGCGGTAGCCGGCAAGCTCCTATCTGACATCGTCGCTTCCCTACCGAACAAGGAAGTGGAGATCTCCCAGGTAGATTCCAAGGCACTGGTTACTTGTGGTTCTTCCCGCTTTGAGCTGCCACTGATCCCCCTGGATGATTACCCGCAGCTTCCGGTCCTGCCGGAGGTTACCGGCACCATCCAGCCGCAGCTATTCGTCGAGGCCATCCACCAGGTCGCCGCCGCGGCCGGCAAGGATGACACCCTGCCCATGCTCACCGGTGTGCACATGGATATCCGTGGCAAGGACATTGAGATGACGGCAACGGACCGCTTCCGCCTGGCCATGCGCACCTTGGAATGGGAACCGAAGTCGCCGGATGTAGAAGCGAAACTCTTGGTGCCGGCGAAGACCCTGCAGGAAACCGGTCGTTCCTTGGATCCGCACCTGAATATCCCAGTGGAAATCGCTGTGGGCACCGATGACAATATTGGTGCAGATGGCCTCTTTGGCCTGCACGCGGATAATCGCGAGACCACCACGCGCATGCTGGATGCGGACTTCCCTAATGTGCAGCCGCTGCTGCCGAAGAACCACACCAATATTGCCTCCATTGAGGTCGCTCCGCTGCAAGAAGCAATTCGCCGCGTGTCTTTGCTGACGGATCGCAACGCGCAAATTCGGATGGAATTCGCCGATGGCCAGGTGACCCTTTCCGCCGGTGCGGATGCCGGTAACGCCACCGAGACCCTGCCGTGTGCATTCCATGGCCGCGATGAATTCCTCATCGCCTTCAATCCGGGCTACCTCAAGGATGGCTTGGGGGTCATCAATACCGACCGCGTGGTCTTCGGCTTTACCGAGCCTTCGCGCCCAGCCATCATGATCCCAGAACCGGAAGAGCTGCCTGAGGCCGATGAAGATGGCAACTTCCCCACACCGGAGACCAACTTCACCTACCTGCTCATGCCGGTTCGCCTGCCGGGCTAATGTACGTCAGGGATCTCGATGTTCGGGATTTTCGCTCGTGGCCCGAACTTAATGTGCAGCTAGGGCCGGGGATCACCCTTTTTGTCGGGCGCAATGGCTTTGGCAAGACCAATATCGTCGAGGCCATTGGCTATACCGCCCACCTTTCCTCCCACCGCGTTTCCCACGATGCACCGCTGGTGCGCCAGGGCGCGGACAGCGCGCGGGTATCCATTACCGCGGTGAACCAAGGCCGCGAGCTTACTACCCATTTGCTGATTAAGCCCCACGCGGCCAACCAAGCGCAGATTAATCGCACCCGCCTGCGCAGCCCTCGTGAGTTGCTGGGCGTGGTAAAAACTGTGCTTTTTTCCCCGGAGGACTTGGCCCTAGTGCGCGGGGAGCCGGCCGGGCGCCGCGCCTACCTCGATAGCATCATTGCTTCGCGGACTCCGCGTCTAGCGGGCGTGAAGGCCGACTACGACAAGGTGCTCAAGCAGCGCAACGCCCTGCTGAAATCGGCCTCCGGCAGCCTGCGCCGCGGCTATTCCGATAGCGATGGTGCCGCTGCGTTGGCCACCTTGGATACCTGGGATGCGCAGCTTGCCCGGCTCGGCGCACAAGTAATCGACGCGCGCCTTGCGCTTGTCGACGCCCTCTTGGACCACATCCCCGCCGCCTATTCCGGCCTAGCGCCAGAATCGCGACCGGCGCATGTGAACTATAAGTCCACGATCGATACCTCCGATCGCGAGGTACTTGAGGCCGTGCTGCTCACCGAGTTGGCCGCCGCCCGGCAGCGCGAGATCGAACGCGGCATTTCCCTGGTGGGGCCGCACCGCGACGATCTGGTGCTTAACCTGGGCGATCAGCCGGCCAAGGGCTTTGCCAGCCACGGCGAGACGTGGTCTTATGCCATCGCGCTGCGCCTGGCGGAATTCAATCTTCTGCGTCAGGAGGGAGGATCGGATCCGGTGCTCATCCTGGATGATGTCTTTGCCGAGCTCGATGCCAAGCGCCGCAAGCAGCTGGTCCACTTGGCCGCCGAGGCGGAGCAGGTGCTCATCACCGCGGCCGTGGATGAGGATTTGCCCGGAAACTTGGAACCCATCGTGCGCTACCGCGTGAGCGTAGAAGATACCGAGACCGGCCGCATTTCCAAGCTCAGCGCCGAGGAAGGTGAAGGGAATGAGTGAGGATCAAGGGGGCGTCGGCAAGCAGCGCATCGATCCCGTCACCCAGTACTTCAAGCTGGTTCGGTCCACCTCCAAAAACCCGCCGAAGCTGACCCGCCCGGTACCGAAGATGCCGGTGCCTTCGCTGGAGAAGGCGCAAAAGCAGGGGTATATGGGCTATCAACGCGGCCGGCCCACGGGTCCGGATGGCAGAAAGAAACGGCGCACGCTGGCCGTGCCGAGCCTAGGATCCCAAATTAACCGCGAGGTGGTCAATCGTGGGTGGGAGCATGATCTGGCTAATGGCTGGGTGATGGGCAATTGGGAGCATCTGGTGGGCGAGCGCATTGCCGCGCATACGCAGCCGCAGCGGATTAAAGACAAGACTGTCTATGTATCCTGCGATAACTCCACGTGGGCAACGGAGCTGCGCTACCTGCAGCGCCAGATCCTGCGGAAAATCTCTGACCGCTTAGGCCCCGATGTCATTGTGGAACTGCGGATTCACGGGCCGAAACAAAGGCGCAATTATGAGGGGCGGCAGTGGGTCAAGCCGCAAGGATCACAAGATACATACGGCTAATAGGCTGAGGTTTACTCTGACCTGCACAATGTAAATAACCTCAGAGCGCCCCAGATTCCTATCTCTCACGGGTGTGGGGTGTCTTTCAGTAGGGGGTATCCGTGTAGAATAGTCAAGGTCTTAGAATTAGCTATAGCCAAAAGGAGAGCACGAATCCGTGGCTGAAGAACACGCATATGATGCCGGGTCAATTACGATCCTGGAGGGCCTCGAGGCCGTCCGTAAGCGCCCCGGCATGTACATTGGTTCGACCGGTTCGCGCGGCCTGCACCACCTCATTTGGGAGATCGTTGATAACTCCGTCGATGAGGCCATGGCCGGCTACGCCGACAAGGTTACCGTCAAGCTGCTGGAAGATGGCGGCGTAGAGGTCATCGATAATGGCCGTGGCATCCCGGTAGAAATGCACGCCTCTGGCGCACCTACCGTCCAGGTAGTCATGACCCAGCTGCACGCCGGCGGTAAGTTCGACTCCGACTCCTACGCCGTTTCCGGCGGCCTGCACGGTGTCGGCATTTCCGTGGTGAACGCGCTTTCTACCCGCGTGGAGGCGGAGATTAAGCGCGACGGCAAGCACTGGTACCAAAACTTCCAAAACGCCATCCCGGATGATCTGGTTGAGGGCGGCAATGCCCGCGGCACGGGCACCAAGATCCGCTTTTGGGCGGACCCGGAAGTTTTTGAAACTACCGAGTACGATTACGACACCATTGCCCGCCGCCTGCAGGAAATGGCCTTCCTGAATAAGGGCCTGAGCATTGAGCTCGTTGACGAGCGCGTCACCGAAGAGCAGATCGAGCTGGAGGAAATCGCCGATGCAGAATCCGGCGAGACCAGCGCGGATGAAACCTCCTTCGATGATGCCCCGGACGCCGGCGATACCTTCAACGAAGAATCCGGCGAGGCGGAGGACGCTGCGGCAGAGAAGAAGCGCCGCAAGAAGGTAACCTTCCACTACCCGGATGGCTTGACCGACTACGTCAAGTACCTCAATAAGTCCAAGACCGCGATCCACCCGACGATCGTTTCCTTCGATGCGAAGGGCGAGGATCACGAGGTAGAGGTAGCGCTGCAGTGGAACCAGGGCTATAAGCAGTCCGTTCACACCTTTGCCAATACCATCAACACCCACGAGGGCGGCACGCACGAAGAGGGTTTCCGTGCGGCCCTAACCTCCCTGATGAACCGCTACGCCAAGGAGCATAAGCTCCTCAAGGAAAAGGACGGTAACCTCTCCGGCGATGACTGCCGCGAGGGCTTGGCGGCCGTCATTTCCGTCAAGGTGGGCGATCCGCAGTTCGAGGGCCAGACCAAGACCAAGCTGGGCAATTCCGAGATCAAGGGCTTTGTCCAGCGCGCGGTCAACGAGCACGTCAATGACTGGTTCGATGCCAACCCGGCAGAGGCTAAGGCCATCATCAATAAGGCTGTTTCCTCCGCGCATGCTCGCATGGCTGCCCGCAAGGCTCGCGAGATGGTGCGCCGCAAGTCCGCCACCGACCTCGGCGGCCTGCCAGGCAAGCTTGCAGATTGTCGCTCGAAGGATCCGAAGATTTCTGAGCTCTACATCGTGGAGGGTGACTCCGCAGGTGGCTCCGCTAAGGGTGGCCGCGATTCCATGTTCCAGGCCATCTTGCCGCTGCGCGGCAAGATCCTGAACGTGGAGAAGGCCCGCATGGATAAGGTCCTCAAGAATGCCGAGGTCCAGGCGATTATTACCGCGCTGGGTACCGGCATCCACGAGGAATTTGATATCAAGAAGCTGCGCTACGACAAGATCGTGCTTATGGCCGATGCCGACGTGGACGGCCAGCACATTGCCACGCTGCTTCTGACCTTGCTCTTCCGCTTTATGCCGCAGCTGGTTGAGGACGGCCATGTATTCCTGGCTAACCCGCCGCTGTACAAGCTCAAGTGGTCTAAGGGTACTCCGGGCTATGCTTTTTCCGACGCCGAGCGCGATAAGCTGCTGGCCGAGGGCTTGGAGCAAAACCGCAAGATCAATAAGGATGACGGCATCCAGCGTTACAAGGGTCTGGGCGAGATGAACGCCGCCGAGCTGTGGGAGACCACGCTTGACCCGAGCACCCGCATCCTGCGCCGCGTGGATCTGGAAGACGCGCAGCGCGCCGATGAGCTCTTCTCCATCCTCATGGGTGATGACGTCTCGGCCCGCCGCTCCTTCATTACCCGCCGCGCGAAGGACGTCCGCTTCCTGGATATCTAAAGCGCAGCACAAAGCCCACCGTGGAATTACCGCGGTGGGCTTTAATTGTGGCGTCGGAAAGCACTGAGCCTAGGTCTGGGAGCTGCGCTGATCAGCTATGGCGAATCCTAGGGAAGCGAGGCACATGGCGAGGATGACGCCGAAGCCGGCAATGATGGACAGCGGCCAGTCCGCGCTCGTGCCGTGCAAGGTGGCAAAAACGATGGCCGTAATTACGGCAAGTCCAATGGCCGTACCGATGCGCTGGCCGGTTTGGAGGACGGCGCCGGACGATCCGGCGTAAGCCTGTGGAACATGCGCCAAGGTGAGCGTTTGGTTGGGGGAGATGACCGAGCCTTGCCCGCCGCCAACAAAGGCCAGCGAAAGGATCATCCACCATTCACTAGCGCCCCATTGCTCGGTGGCCCAGATAAGCGCAATGGTGGCAATGAGGCCGGCGATGGTCACGAGCATGCCCAGCACCACGACCTTGCGGCCGTGGACGGATACGGATCGGCCGGCCAGCGTGGCAGATATGGAGCTCAACAAGGCAGCCGGAATGCCTACGGAGCCGGCCGCCAGGGCAGAGTGTCCGAGTCCGCTTTGGAAGTAGAGTGCCACGAGCACCCAAATGCTGGTAATACCCATAAACCACAAGGTGGCGATGATGGTGCCATTGCGAAAACTCGGGGTGGCGAAGATAGTGAGATCCACCATCGGCGGATGGCCGGTGGCCTTGTGGCGGCGCTCCCATAGCACCCATCCCACAAGGAGGACGGCGCCCAACAGTAGGAGCCACCACACGGCCGGGGAAGCGGAGGATTCCATGAAGGGGAAGAGGATCGCCCACACTGCAGCACCGAGAATCACCGCACCGATGGGATCCAGGGTGGCAAGGGCCTTGAAGATGCCCAGTTTATTGCCATTTTCATCGCGCACGCGGGAAAACAGCGGCCGCGGAAACCACAGCAATCCTAAGATGATGGCAATAAGGCCGACGGGGAAATTGACCAGCATGGTCAGCCGCCAGCCTAGGTCGGCGCCGCCGAGGCGAATAAGCAGGCCGCCCAGTACCGGTCCGATGGCCACGGCGATGCCCACCGTGGAGCCAAAGTAGCCGAAGGCGCGGGCGCGCTCCGGACCGCGGAAGTACTGCTGGATCATTCCCACGCCCTGCGGATTGAGCAGGCCAGCGCCTATGCCTTGGATAAAGCGGGCGGCGTTGAGTGCTTCCGCGTTGGGGGCAAAGCCGGCGACGGCGGCGCTGAGGGAATAGATAGCGATGCCCGCTAGAAAAATGCCGCCGCGGCCGACGAGATCTCCCGCGCGGCCGGCCGCCACAAGGATGACGCCAAAGGTGAGCGCATAGCCGGAGAGTACCCATTGCACATCGGACTCAGAGGCTCCCAGGCCCGATTGAATAGAGGGCAGGGCTACGTTCACGATGGACACGCTCAGCAGGGACATGAAGAGCGCCGTGAGCAAAACGATAAGCACCCGCCAGCGGGCGGGATCTTGGCCGGCGGGGTACTCGGTCTGGTTAGCTGCGGAAGTAGTCACTTCCACACTTATACTCTGCGGTCTGATTTAGGTTCAAGCGTGCGGAGGCTACATGTGCTTTTGCAGCACGCGGCCGAAATCCGGGACCGCAGGGGTGAGGAATTTCGAGGCCTTACCGCGCAAGGAGTTATAAGGCTTAGACAGCGCGGGGGAGTTAATTTGCTCGGCATGCTTATCGGCCACCGACATAATGGAATCGCTCACCTGGGTGCTGCGCGGTTCCAGGAAGGAACCGAAATCCTGCTCGGAGCTGCGTGCAAACTCTTGCCAGTGCGGATCTAAAGCGTCGAGGATATCCGGTAGCACGCGGCCTAGCGCCTTGGTGATGATTGCGGAGTCGACCTTCTTCGCGGCGGCGACGGCGCCCTTGAGCGCCATGCCGGTAATGCCCGACTGCTTGGCGACGACCCCCTCAACCAGCTCGCCGCAATCGCTAATCACCGCAGTGCGCTGCGGACCTGACATAAGTTCAGAAAGATGTGCCATGCTGCACCACCTTACGCGAGTTAGGCGGGCTGGCCCGGCAGGCCAGGGAGGTTGGCCTGAATGGCGGCAATTTGATCGGCGATCTGGCCCAAGCCAGCATCGCGGGCAGCTTTCTCCAGATCCACGTTAGGGGAGTACAGGGCAACGGCGCTGGCCAGCGCGGTGACACCGGCGGCCGCTGCGGTGATAATCAGGGTGAGGTCCAGCTGGGAAGAACCGGTAGAGGAACCACCGGCCTCGCCCGGCTGAAAGTCCGGATTTACCGTTTCTTCCCAGGAAGCGGCATCGGCTGCGGTGGCGGTAGGAGCAGTGACGGCGGTGGCAGCTAGCGCCACGGCGGTCAGGCTCGAGGCGGCAATCTTCTTGAAGCGGGACATGGTGGTAGTTCCTTTCTTGGGTCACTATCCCTGGTAACTTAGGTAACTTCTTTAACACTAAGGTAGACGCGCGCGCTGAACTTTGCGAACTCTGCGTTATACCCGCTCAGCGCCGGCACGCGGGCTAATACCTCGGTTATGGCGCGGGCGGCATCGCGGTGGTTGTCATGAATGGCTATTCCCTCCACCTTGGCGGTGCTGGCCGCCGCCGCGGCCGCAAGAGCGGCGAAGTTGGTGATGCGGAGGTTAAAGCGAGCGCAAAACTCGCGGGCCAAGAGGTAGAGCTGTTCAGTAGTCATGCTTGCCTAGGACTGTGCGGGCCGGGCACGGCGGATTTCCGCCTCCAGCTCAGTGCGGCCGGGGAGGAGGGTGCGGGCGGTGGACTGCACGTGGGCGTCGGCAAGCGTGCGGGCTGCGGCCGCAACGATGGCGCGCACCACCGCCTCGTGCTTGGAGGTGCCCTGCGCGGAGGCCAGCAGCGTCAGCGCGTGATCCTGTTCGTCCGTAAGCCGCAATGTCATCGCCATACCTCAAGTGATACCACGGTGATACCACTCGTGCGGCAATTCGAGTCCTGAAAGGCGTTAGAGGGTAGAATTTGGCGTTATGAGTGACAATAACGACGATCTTTTTGATCGCATATTTCCCATTGATATTAATGAGGAGATGGAGTCGAGCTACATCGACTACGCCATGTCCGTCATCGTTGGCCGCGCCCTGCCGGAGGTGCGCGATGGTCTGAAGCCGGTGCACCGCCGCATCCTCTACGCGATGTTCGATTCCGGTTACCGCCCGGAGCGCGGCTATGTGAAGTCCGCCCGCCCGGTCTCGGACACCATGGGTCAGTTCCACCCGCACGGTGACGTCGCCATTTATGACACCTTGGTGCGTCTGGCCCAGTCCTGGAACATGCGCTACCCACTGGTGGATGGCCAGGGTAACTTCGGTTCCCGCGGTAACGACGGCCCAGCAGCAATGCGTTATACGGAGTGTAAGCTCACCCCATTGGCCATGGAGATGGTGCGCGATATCCGCGAGAACACCGTGGACTTCTCGCCCAACTACGATGGCAAGACCAGCGAGCCAGACGTCCTGCCGTCCCGCGTTCCGAACCTGCTCATGAACGGTTCTGGCGGTATTGCCGTGGGTATGGCCACCAATATTCCGCCGCATAACCTCAACGAGCTGGCCGAGGCCATCTACTGGATGCTGGATAACCCAGACGCCGATGAAGAGGCTGCGCTGGAAGCCTGCATGGAACGCGTCAAGGGCCCAGACTTCCCCACCGCCGGCCTCATTGTGGGCGATCAGGGCATCAAGGATGCCTACACCACCGGCCGCGGCTCCATCCGCATGCGCGGTGTGACCTCCATCGAGGAGTCTGGCTCCCGTCAGACCATCGTGATTACCGAGCTGCCGTTCCAGGTCAACCCGGATAACCTCATCTCCAATATCGCGGAGTCCGTGGCCAGCGGCAAGATTGCGGGCATTTCCAAGATTGAGGATGAGTCCTCCGACCGCGTGGGCATGCGCATCGTGGTTACTTTGAAGCGCGACGCTGTGGCTCGCGTGGTGCTCAATAACCTCTACAAGCACTCCCAGCTGCAGACCTCCTTCGGTGCCAACATGCTCTCCATTGTTGACGGCGTGCCGCGCACCCTCCGCCTGGATCAGATGCTGCGCTACTACGTGGAGCATCAGATCGAGGTCATCGTTCGCCGTACCCAGTACCGCTTGAACGAGGCCGAGAAGCGCGCTCACATCTTGCGCGGTTTGGTTAAGGCCCTGGACATGCTGGATGAGGTCATCGCCCTTATCCGCCGTTCGCCCACCGTGGACGAGGCGCGCGAGGGCTTGAAGGAGCTTCTCGACGTCGACGATATCCAGGCCGATGCCATCCTGGCCATGCAGTTGCGTAAGCTGGCTGCACTGGAGCGCCAGAAGATCATCGACGAGTTGGCCGAGATCGAGCGCGAGATTGCCGACCTGAAGGACATCCTCGCCCGCGAGGAGCGCCAGCGCCAGATTGTCCACGACGAGCTGGCAGAGATCGTCGATAAGTATGGCGATGAACGCCGCACCGAGATCATCCCGGCGACCGGCGACGTCACCGATGAGGACCTCATCGCCCGCGAGAACGTCGTGGTCACCATTACCTCTACCGGCTACGCTAAGCGCACCAAGGTGGATTCCTATAAGGCACAAAAGCGCGGCGGCAAGGGCGTGCGCGGCGCTGAGCTTAAGCAGGACGATATTGTGAAAAACTTCTTCGTCTGCTCCACGCACGACTGGATCTTGTTCTTTACCAACTTCGGCCGTGTTTACCGCCTCAAGGCTTACGAGTTGCCAGAGGGCGGTCGCGCCGCACGCGGTCAGCATGTGGCTAACCTGCTGGAATTCCAGCCGGAAGAAAAGATCGCGCAGGTCATCCAGATTCAGTCCTACGAGGACGCTCCTTACCTGGTCCTCGCCACCCAGCAGGGCCGCGTGAAGAAGTCCCGCCTGACCGATTACGAGTCCGCGCGTTCCGCTGGCCTTATCGCCATCAACCTCAACGAGGGCGACGCGCTCATCGGCGCACAGCTCGTCTCCGAGGGCGATGATATCTTGCTTACCTCCGAGCAGGGCCAAGCTATCCGCTTTACTGCTGACGACGACCAGCTGCGCCCCATGGGCCGCGCTACCGCCGGTGTGAAGGGCATGCGCTTCCGCGGCGATGACCAGCTGCTGTCCATGTCCGTGGTCCACGATGGTGAGTTCCTTCTGGTTGCCACCTCTGGCGGCTATGGCAAGCGCACTGCCATCGAGGAATACACCCCGCAGGGGCGCGGTGGCTTGGGCGTTATGACCTTCAAGTACACCCCGAAGCGCGGCAAGCTCATCGGCGCCATCTCCGTCGATGAGGATGACGAGATCTTCGCTATCACCTCCGCCGGCGGCGTCATCCGCACCGAGGTAGACCAGATTCGTCCGTCCTCCCGTGCGACCATGGGCGTGCGCTTGGTGAACCTGGCTGACGACGTCGAACTGCTTGCCATCGACCGCAACGTCGAAGAAGATGGTGAGGAAGACGCTCAGGCTGTAGCCAAGGGCGAAAAGACCGTGGATGAGGTCCAGCAGGAGCACAAGGCTGGCGATGCTTCCAAGGATGAGGAGTAATTAATGGCACGACGAGACGTAACGATTACGCGAATCTCGCCCACCTCCGCGTTCCGCGTTGGTCTGGCCTTGTCACTCGTCGGACTCATCGCCTGGATGCTGGCCGTATGCCTGCTCTACATCGGCCTGAACCAGGTGGGTATCTGGGAATCGCTCAATAGCCTCGTCGGCGGCGTGGGCGGCGGATTCGAGGTCACCTTCGGTGTCATCATCTCCGCCTCCGCGCTCATCGGCGTTATTTTCGCCGTTCTCCTCACGTTGCTGGCACCACTGATGGCGGTTATCTACAACGCCATCGTGGACGTCTTTGGCGGCCTGCGGGTCGACCTAGATAACCGCTAGCGCCTCTCTTGCGTTTGAAGATGCCGGTACCTTCGGGTACCGGCATTTTTCTTTCTTTCGTGCGAATCTTCCCCTTCTTGTCACCGGCTAGAAATATCTGTTGAGCAGGCGATTTGTGTAAATCCGGGGATAGTATGTAGAGTTAATTCTCGTTCCGCACAAGGGCCTATAGCTCAGTCGGTTAGAGCGCATCGCTGATAACGATGAGGTCGCTGGTTCGATTCCAGCTAGGCCCACCACGGAACAATGGGGCATTAGCTCAATTGGTAGAGCATCTGCTTTGCAAGCAGAAGGTCAGGAGTTCGATTCTCCTATGCTCCACAGCATGAAGTCCGGCTTCCTCTTCGGAGGAGCCGGACTTTTTCATTTCCGCGCTCGTGCCTAAGCGTCCTGAGAAGTGCCACAATGGTGGGGGAATCGGCTGGGATTACTACTTTCGTCCATACAAACCGCAGTTTTCGTCGACGGTTTTGCCGGTTTATATGGACGAAAATAGTGAAAACCGCGCCAGCCTAGAATCAGAGAAGGGAGCCGACGATGGACGGCAGTGGTATCTACGCGGTTGCCCGCCAACGCGCCGGAGAGATGCTCGGCTCGCAGGCGCAGCGTCCTTTCGGGCCCGACTGGGAAGTATTCAAAGTGCGCGGCAAGGTTTTCTTGTTGTTGACCGCGGTGACCGGCCAAGAGCAAATGATTGTTAAGGCCGACCCGGAAGACGGACAGGCTCTACGGCAGCAATACCCGTTCATTGTGCCGGGGTATCACATGAATAAGAAGCATTGGGTTTCTGTCTATCCACACGCGGAGTTGCAGCAACAGCTGATAGAAGAGTTGGTGACGGATTCCTACCGTTTGGTGGTAGAAAAGCTGCCGAGAGCGCAGCGGCCGATTTATCCGGAGGTTTTGCGTTAAGAGCAGTGGCGAGTCACTTTAGAATTAAAGCCTTGTTGTTAAGATAAATCTCATGACCGAGCGCGATGACTTCTGGCTAAATGATGAAGAACTGGCATCATTTATGTCCCTAATGAGTGTAAATATTCGCTTGACCAATATTTTGGATGCTCAGCTGCGTGATGACGCAGGTCTGAGCTTTTTTGAGTACACGGTGCTCTCGCGGCTATCTGAAGCGGAGAATCGCGAAATGCGCATGCGTGACCTTGCATTGACTGCGAACGGATCTCTGTCTCGTTTGAGCCAGGTCGTTACGCGCTTAGAAAAGCAGGGGTGGGTTGTGCGCCAGCCGTGCCCGACTGATGGACGCACCACCATGGCACAGCTGACGGATAGCGGCTGGGACAAGGTAGTTGAGACTGCGCCAGGGCACGCTAAGCAGGCGCGGAAGTCCGTCATGGATAACCTCACCCGTACGCAGATTCGCCAGATGCTGCAGATTAATCAGCGGATCATTAAGGCCATCGAGAATGATGAGCGCTACGGCGGGCGCTATTAAGTAGCGAAACGAGCAGGGCTATTTCTTGGGATAGCCGCGGCGGCCCGAGACGGTTTTATCGAAGGGGATCCAAAACCGTAGGGCCGCTTCCTTGTTTTTGGAGATACCGATACGCGGTCCGCGCACCCATTCTGGCTCGGTGGTTCGCTCGACAAGCTGTATTGGTTGGTGGTTGTCTTCGAGTGTGAAGCCGAGGGCTTTGCCGAGGTTTCCCGGTCCGCGGGCGAGGTTATGAAAATCAGAGGTGCCACGGCGGGCGAAGGCGATGTCGGCGCCCTCGATGATTTCACCGCCACGCAGCAGGCAGCCTTGGCCAGTGCCTTCAGGGGCGCAGACGATATTGACGTTGCGGTGGATGCCGTAAGAAATATAGACGTAGAACCTGCCCGGCGGACCGAACATGGCCGCATTACGCGGGGTCTTGCCATTGAAAGTGTGTGCCGCGGAGTCCTCGGCGCCTAGGTAAGCCTCGACCTCAGTGAGGCGGATGCTCACTCCCGAATGGGTGAGGGTGCAGCCGAGGAGTTGGGGAGCGACGGCGTCGGCAGTCAGGGCAAAATCAATCATTAACCACGAGCGTAGTAGCGCTTACCTGCCACGGGGGTGCGCAGGAGGCGATCCAGGCTCACGGGCTCGAGGCCCTTGGCGCGCAGGCCATCGATGACGCAATCGGCAGCGTCCACGGTGGTGGGGTGGATATCGTGCATCAAGACGATGGAGCCGGCGCGGGCGCCCTGCACGGCCGAGGAGCAGACGTGCTCAGAGTTGCGGTCTTTCCAATCCACGGTGTCGACGTCCCATAGCGCCTGGGAGACGCCCTTATCGCGGGTTACCTGATCCACGGTGGCGTTGGTAGCTCCGTAGGGCGGGCGTACCCAGCGCGTGCCCTGGCCGGTGGCCTTCTTAATAGCGGCGTTGCCGGCGTCGATTTCCTGGGATACCTGCTCAGGGGACAGCGTGTTGAGTTGGCGGTGGCTCTTGGTGTGGTTGCCGATGGTGTGGCCTTCGGCCTTCATGCGTTTGAGGAGCTCAGGGTGCTGCTCAGCACTGGGGGCGAGAACCATGAAGCTTGCATGCGCGTTCTTGGCCTTGAGTTTGTCCAGCAGGCGGTTGGTCTCGGCGCCTGGGCCATCGTCGTAGGTGATAGCTACGCAGTTGGCACAGTCGACGCCACCACTATTGCGCTGCGCTGTTTTCTTCTCCTGGGCCGGGGTGGGCGCCTTCTGCTTAGGAGCCTTGTGCGGGAAGGCATTGGAGGAGATGTCCTCGACCTGCGCGCGGGCGTCCTCGATGCGGTGGTTGATTTCGTCTTGGATATTCGAGCTGGAGGATGCAGGCAGCTGTGGAATCTGCGGCAACTGTGCGTTAGCGGCCGCCGGAACGGCAGCGGCGACGAGCACGGTGAGGGCGGAGGTGAGAATGCGGCGCATAGTCTTCCTAAGGATGAGGGAAAGTGGACACGATGTGCCCATGACCCTAGCGCCTGCGTGTTACGGAAGTGATAGGACATGCCTAAAGTGGCCAAAGTGATCTGAGTGGTTCAGGTTTGGAGTTACTTCGCCTGCGGTAGTAAAGTATTTAGGCACTGGGGCATTAGCTCAATTGGTAGAGCATCTGCTTTGCAAGCAGAAGGTCAGGAGTTCGATTCTCCTATGCTCCACAGCATGAAGTCCGGCTTCCTCTTCGGAGGGGCCGGACTTTTTCTATGTGGAGGGGTTCAGGGGGTTGATTTAGCGATTTTCGTCCATACAAACTGTGGTTTTCGTCGACGGTTGTGCCGGTTTATATGGACGAAAATCGCGAACAGTGAAAGAAGAGGGCGGAAGTGTGCAAGGTCGCGGGGGAGAAACTTTCAGTACAGTGAACGGGGAATCATAACTGTCCCGCGATACCACTAGGAGACCAAACATGACCGCCAATGTTCGCTACAGTGATCCCTTTACCTCCGCAGACAAGGAAGTTGCGGCGCCGGAGGGCGCGGAATTCGTTGTAGTGCGCAAGCGCGGCGAAGCCGCGGTGGATGGTGAGGTTGTGAGCTTTCACAGCACCCGCGAAGAGGCGCGTGAGGCAGTTATGGCTGGCCTGACCGAAGAATTTAAGACGGCCGTGGATAACGAGCCGATCTACGTCACCCACGCCCGCCTGCGTTCGATTTAGAAGCGCTTGACCATCACAAAATGATCCTTGTGGCTGCCTACGTGCTCGAAGCCGAGGTGCTCGTAGAGGCCCTTGGCGCGGGGATTATCGGGGTGGACGGCTAGCGAGATGCCGGGGGCGCGCAGGGTCTGGGCGAGGGAAATGGCGGCGTCGATAAGCGCGGTGGCAATGCCCTGGCCCTTATAGCGGGCCTCGACCGCGATGGCGAGCTCCGGAATGGCGGGTTCGACAAAGCCAAAGCCGTGATTGTCCTCCGTCCCCCAGTTGAGCCACACGCCGCCAGCCGGGACGAGCTCCTGCCAGGCGATGAAACCGCCCTGGTTGGGATCCCAATTTTCCACGTAGAAGGCGAAATCATCGGCGAAGTCGGGGGAGAGCTCGCCGTGCTCGTCACCGAAAGTATCGGTAAGAAAGTTGAGGCGGGCGAGGTAGGTGCGGTCAGATTCCTGCGTTGCGCGAAGTTCCATAAGATCCACGATAGACGGCGGGGCAGCAGCGTGGGGTGGGCATGCGAAAATCCCCTCCGCACAGGTTGGTGATCTGCGGGGAAGGGATTGTGCTAACGCTTAGGCTAGGTGGTAATTGCGGACGTCGTGACCGTTGAATTCGCGCTCGATGCCGGCCTCATCCACGGAGTGGAAGGTGGTTCCGTTATCGATGGCGAAGCGCAGGTTATCCACGCGAGAGGAAGGGTCTTTGGACACCGCACCTGCCGGGAAGTAGTACGTTGAGCCGTCTTTGAGCTTGACGGTGAGGGACTCAAAGCTCATTGTTCATCTCCTTGTAGAAAGATCCCTAATGTGGGAATTCAATCAAGAGATTTTTGTTTAGGCAAAGCAATGAGATCTAGACAACGCTACGCATACCCCCACGGCGGGGTGGTAAGCGTATTTATTCCTAGGTTTACAGGCGGTGCTTGCCCTCGTTTTGGTGGTCATCGGTAACGCGGGTGGTATCGGCCGGCTGAGCTGCTTCTTCCTCTCGGTGCTTGGCCAGCTGCTCATCGATGGAACCGAGGAGCTCCTCATCGCGTACGGCACCTTCTTCAACGAGGTCAGACTGGGTGTCATTCTCGCTGGTGGAGGTGTAGACCAAGGTGGACTCCGGAGCGGTGTGGGAATCGGCCTGGAAATCATCCACGCGCGGCGGGGTCTGGGACGGCTTGTCGTTGGAGCGCAGCCAGTAATAGGCGGCACCGGCCGCAGCGGACAGCAGGGCGATGATGCCGGCGAAGATCCAACCCTTAGAAGACTTCTTCTTCTTCTTCTGCTTCTTGGCTACCTTGGCGGACTTCTTCTTGAGGTTCTTCTGGGCCTTCTGAGAATCCTTCTTTGCCTGCTTGCGGGCCTTCTTAGCCTTCTTGGTGGCCTCTTCCTTGGCGTCGTTCAGGCGCTCGGTGGCGTCTTCGCGGTAGTCGTTGAACTCCTCCAGTGCGCGCTCGAGGCGGGAGTGTGCGGCGCGGGTGACGGCGCCTGCTTGGCGGCGCGGCTCGGCGAAGGTGCTGTTATCGCGCTCGTCCATCTTCTGTGCGGCCTCTTCCAGGGCGGTGTAGGCCTCGCGGGACTTTTCCTCGCGGTAGTTATTGAACTGGCTCCACAGGTTCGATGCGGTCTTAAAGGCCACGTTCAGCGTGGTGGGGTTCATAGGGTGGAACACTCCTTAACTCAGATTTATCAATTCGCTTTCACCCAGCATAGTGACGTGGTGGGTGGTGTACCACCGTTGGCGTCGTGGCGTGCAGGGGGAACGCGCTAGAAGTAGACCGCTTGGTTCAGAATTAACGATTATTATTCACCCGATTTTTCGTCAACCTCGCAGTTTGTGGGCTTGCAAAGGTATCACCATTGAAAAATCGCTACCGTGCAAACTGAACAGCTTGGTACGTTTTTCTCAACACGCCAACGACGACCAGCAAAGGAGGTGACCATGAGCCCGCGACTTTCGGCTTCTGCGCCCTTGGACTATGAAAGTGAAGAGGAAGCACCTGCGCCCGAACGCCTGGCCCTTTCCTTTGAGGTAATCCCGCCGCGCCACGATGCCGATGCCGCCAAGATTGACCGCTTACTTGAGGTGCTGGAAAGCTATCACCCCGATTACATCGCGGTGACCAGTTCCCAGCGCTCCGGTTGGTTGGAGGGAACCGCGGCCTTCATTGAGAAGATTTCGCAGAACACCTCTATGCGCCCCCTGGCGCACCTGGCCTGCACGGCCGGGACGCGCGACGAGCTCATCGGGTGGATTAATCGCTTGGTGGATGCCGGCGTGCGCGGCCTGCTGGCCCTGCGCGGTGACCTCCCCGAAGGGGGCATGCCTGAGCACTACCTGCAGCATGCCGATGAGCTGGTTCGCCTCATCCGCCAGCTGGAAAGCCACCAGGCTGCCCGCTTCGCCGCCGGCCGCCTCGCGGTGAGCGTGGCGTGCTACCCCAGCGGCCATGCCGAATCCAAGAACGAAGACGAAGACTTCGACGTCCTGCTCAATAAGCAGCGTCTCGGCGCGGACTTCGCCATCACCCAGCTTTTCTTCGACGCGGAGGACTTCCTCCGCTTCGCCCAAAGGGCGAAATTGGCCGGGGTGAAGATCCCCCTCATTCCGGGGATTATGCCCATGACCAGCCTGCGCCGGTTGGAGCGAATGGGGCAGCTGTCCGGGCTGACCGTACCCGAGAGGGTGCGCACTCAGCTCGCGGCAGCGACAACCCCAGAAGAGGAATACGAAATCGGCATGGAGCTTACCGCCCAATTGGCCCGCACCATCGTGGCCGGCGGCGCGGACGGCCTCCATATCTATACCCACAACAACCCGGACATTACGCAAGACCTGTTATCTCGAATCGGAGTAGACAATGACGAACACTAATTTCCCCAAGGCGACGATTGAGGGCTACCCTCGCGTCGGCGCTAACCGTGAACTCAAGCGTGCGCTGGAATCCTACTGGGCAGGCCGCATCGATGCGGAAACCTTCGAGTCCGCCGCACATTCCCTGCGCCTGGATACTTATAACCGCCTGCGCGACCTGGACCTTACTGAGGACTACGCCATTCCTGCTGACGTCGCCTACTACGACCAGGTGCTCGAGACCGCACTGACCGTTGGCGCCGTGGCCGGCGAGACCCTGGATGATGAGTTCACCTTGGCCCGCGGCAATAAGGACACCGCGCCGCTGGAGATGACCAAGTGGTTCGACACCAACTACCACTACATCGTCCCGGAAATCGCCGATGACCAGGATTTCAAGGCGCACCCGCAGCGCGTTATCAAGCTGGTGGAAGAGGCCCGCGCGGCAGGCCACACCGTGCGCCCATACCTCGTCGGCCCGGTTACTCTGCTGGCCCTGTCTAAGCAGGCAGAGGGTGCTACCAAGTCTCCGCTCGACCGCCTGGATGATGCCGTCAAGGCATACCAGGAGGTACTGGCCGAGCTGGATAAGTCCGGCGTGAAGTGGGTACAGCTGGCCGAGCCTGCCCTAGTAGCGGACCTGACCATTGCCAATGATGAGGAACTGGCCGCCCACACCAAGCGCGCCTATGAGGCCATCCTGGGTGCGGACAACCGCCCGCAGGTATATCTCACCACCCCGTACGGTTCTGCGCGCAAGGGCCTCGACGTTCTGGCGGAGCTCAAGCCAGAGGCCGTCCAGGTGGACCTTTCCGTGGGCACCCTGGCACTCGATGAGGGCTACCTCGAGCGCGTGAAGAATCTGAAGTCCCACGTGGTTGCCGGCCTTATCGACGGCCGCAATGTCTGGGCCGCCAACCTGCGCGACCTGCGTTCCAAGTACGAGGACCTGGAGGGTAGCCTCGATTCCCTTTCCGTATCGACCTCCGTTTCCCTGCAGCACGTGCCGCACACCGTGGAGGCGGAAACCAAGCTGCCGGCCGACGTCGCTACCTGGTTCTCCTTCGCCAACGAGAAAGTCAAGGAAGTCGTCGCCCTCTCCCAGGGTCCGCTAGAGGCACCGGAAGCGTATAGCATCAGCGACCGCGCGGTGCGCACCCGTGCCGAATCCGAGCGCATCCACAACGCGGCGGTGAAGGCGCGTATCGAAAAGTTGCCGGCCGGCGAGGTTAAGCGCGAGCCTGCCTTTGCTGAGCGCAACGAGGCGCAGAAGGAACTCGGCCTGCCGCAGCTGCCAACCACCACCATCGGCTCCTTCCCCCAGACCAAGGAAATCCGCCAGGCGCGTGCGGCGCACCGCAAGGGCGAGCTTTCCGACGCCGACTACAACGCCGCCCTCAAGGACGAAGTCAAGTCCGTCATTGAGCTGCAGGAGCGCCTCGGCCTCGACGTCCTCGTCCACGGCGAGCCGGAGCGCAATGACATGGTTCAGTACTTTGCTGAGCTGCTCGATGGCTTTGTCACCACCGAAAACGGCTGGGTCCAGTCTTATGGCTCCCGCTGCACCCGTCCGCCAATCGTTGTTGGTGACATCTCCCGCCCTGCTGCGATGACCACCGAGTGGTCCAAGTACGCGCAGTCGCTTTCGGAGCACCACGTCAAGGGCATGCTCACCGGCCCGGTGACCATCCTGGCCTGGTCCTTCGTGCGAGATGACGTACACCAGTCCGTCTCCGCGGATCAGCTCGGCGTCGCGCTGGCAGATGAGGTGCATGACCTGGAAGAGGCCGGCATCGACATCATTCAGATCGACGAGCCCGCCCTGCGCGAGCTGTTGCCGCTGCGCGAGGAAGACCGCAAGGCCTACCTGGACTGGGCCGTGCGTTCCTTCCGCCTGGTAGCGCTCGAGGCCAAGCCGACCACCCAGATCCACACCCACCTGTGCTACTCCGAGTTCGGCCAGATCATTGATGCCGTTGCCGGCCTAGATGCCGATGTCACTTCCATCGAGGCGGCCCGCTCCCGCATGGAGCTGCTGGAGGATATCGACGAGACCTTCCACTCCGAGATCGGCCCGGGCATCTACGATATTCATTCCCCGCGCGTGCCTTCCGTAGCGGAGATGGCGGAGCTCATCCGCGCCGCGCTTAAGCACGTGCCGGTCGAGCGCCTGTGGGTCAACCCGGACTGCGGCCTGAAGACCCGCGGCTACGAGGAGACCGAGGCCTCCCTGCGCAATATGGTGCTGGCTCGCGATGAGGTGCGTGAGTCCCTCTAAATCCTCCCTAATCGCACCGCAATCCCGGCCGGGTAAAGAATAAAAGTTCTTACGTGGCCGGGATTTCGCGCTGTGCCTTGCGGCGCTTATTGATCCAGCCGATGATCATCGGCAGCACGGAAATTGCCACCACGATCAGCATGATGATGTCGATGGAGTGAGCAATCCCCGGAATACCGCCCAGCAGTACGCCGACGAGCAGCATGGAACCTACCCAGCCCACGCCGCCGAGGATATTCCAGCGCAGGAACGAGGAGTAGCCCATTTCTGCGGTACCCGCGGCGAAGGGGACGAAGGTGCGCACAATCGGCACGAAGCGGCCCAATACCAGGGCCACCGGGCCGTGGCGCTGGAAGAACTCCTCCGCGCTATCGAGGTGTTCGGTGCGCAGGATGCGGGCATCGTCCTTGAAGAGCTTGCGGCCAAAGCGGCGGCCCAAGTAGAAGCCCACCTGGTCGCCGGCAAAGGCGGCCACCGCGGCCACGACAAAGAGCAGCCAGGCGTTGATGTCGAGCTCGTGGCGCAGGATGGCCGCGGTTACGAGCAGTGAATCACCCGGCAGGAATGGGAAAAGCACGCCGGACTCGATGAAGATGACGACGGCGACGCCGAGCAGGATATAAGGTCCGAAACTCTGGAGCAGCGAGCCTGCGTCCATGAGGTTGTGAAGGGAGGACAAGAAATCCATGAGTGGATCCTTTCTTAGCAGTTCTTTTAGTATCCTCCGCAAACTGCAAAGTAGCTGCGAATCCGCTGGGTGTCCGAATGGAACCGGTATGTTTCTTTTCTAGTTCTAACCTTTGGGTTAAAAACATCACTAGCGAGAAAGATCCGCAAACTGGGTGCGCAAGCCTCGGCACCAGCGTAGTCAGCTGGCTTTTCGGGGGAGAACCTCTATCAACGCGCTAAGCGAGCTCAGATCCCCATACCCCGCACGGTCGAGGTGAAGCGCGTGCAGGCCCGCCGTGCGCGCGCCCTGCACATCGTTGGCTAGGGAATCGCCCACCATGAGCGTGTCCGCGGGGGCGGTGCCAAGTTGATCGCAGGCGGCAAGGTAGGCCGCGCGCTGCGGTTTGGGGCAGCCGAGGTCAACGGTGGGGATGAGGTGGACGTCGGCAAGCGCAAGGCCTGTCGCCTCCAGCTTGGCCTGCTGCATCTCGCGCTCGCCATTGGTGAGCACGCCCACCTGGAAGCCGGATTCGAGGGCCCAGGTGAGGGTGGGCAGGGCGTCGGCAAAAGCGCGCCACTGCTCCCGGTAGGCGGAAAGATAGCCGTCATAAGCGGCCAGCGCCTCGGCATCGCTCATGTCCCGGCCGAGGAATTCGCGGCAGCGCGCCGCCCGCTGACCCTGGTGGGTGACCTCGCCGCGCTCGTAGGCGCTGAACCAGGTGCGCTCGATGGCCGCAAAGCGCGCATGCTGGCCCTCGGGCAGGCCTAGCTCGCGGCACCACTGATCCACCGCGTCCCGGGCCGCGCCGGTGTGGTCGAGCAAGGTGTCATCCAGATCAAAAAGTAGCGCGCGAATCATGCCTTCAGGCTAGCGCGATCGCTGACAGCGTTATGTCATGCGCGGCAGGCGCGCGTTAAATTCTTTACAATGGCTGGCATGACTCAGAAGACCGCAACTGCAACGATGCATACCAACTACGGTGACATTGTTATCGATCTCTTCGGTAACCACGCACCGGTAACCGTTGAAAACTTCATCGGCCTGGCCAAGGGCGAGAAGGACTACTCCACCCAGAACGCAAAGGGCGAGCAGTCCGGCCCGTTCTATGACGGCGCAATCTTCCACCGCATCATCGATAACTTCATGATCCAGGGCGGCGATCCTACCGGCACCGGCCGCGGTGGCCCGGGCTACCAGTTCCAGGACGAGTTCCACCCGGAGCTGCAGTTTGACCGTCCATTCCTGCTGGCTATGGCCAATGCCGGCCCAGGCACCAACGGCTCCCAGTTCTTCATCACCGTGGCGCCGACCCCGCACCTGAACAACCACCACACCATCTTTGGTGAGGTTACCGATGCTGCCTCCCAGGAGGTTGTGTCCAAGATCGCCAAGGTTGATACCGACCGCATGGACCGTCCGCACGAGGACGTTGTTATCGAGTCCATCGATATCGCGTAATCGCCTTTTCCCTCGGGCCCGTCACCGCATTATCCATGCGGCGGCGGGCTCGTTGCAGTTTTACCTCGAGCCACCCACCACTAGACCCCGCCTCAAGGACTGACAACTTCATGACCATGGTGAGAAACTATGTCCGCACTACCCCGGCGACCGCGCTCATCGCGGCCGTCTGCATCATTGCCTGGCTTATTACCGCGGTGCAGGCGCGGACGCTGGGCGCTACCTTCTATGATTCCGACCTCGCGGTGGACTGGGGCCTGTGGGGCCCGCAATACCCGATTGCGCCGCAGACCGCCCTGTCCTCCGCGTTTATGCACCTGGACGCGGGCCACTTGGCGGTGAACATGATCATGCTCCTTCTCATAGGCAAGGAGGTGGAGCGGGCTCTTGGCACCGGGTTGTACCTCGCCGCCTACCTCATTTCTTGCCTCGGCGCGTCCGCCATGATCCTGACATTCGATTTTGAGACCCCCACCGTCGGCGCTTCGGGCGCGCTCTTCGCGCTCATGGCCATGCTGGTGGGTTCTTACCGCCAGCGCGGGCTCGATCTCCGTGCGCCCATCGCGCTCGTTCTGGCGAATGTGGCCTATACCTTTCTCGCCGATGGCGTATCCCTGTGGGGACACCTTGGCGGGTTGTGCACAGGCATCGTGTTGAGCCTCTTCCTCTATCGAAATAGCTCCAGCCTCCGCTGGGGCGGCGTTGCTGCGGTGGCCGCGGTAGTCCTCGCACTATTAGCCCAACAAGCTGGGGTTTGGGGATAACTGTGGAATTTGATCACCGGAAAGCGTGTGCGAAAGAATTCCACAATGGTTATCCACATTGTGAATAACTACATTTTTGTAATTTACCGAACGCCTTTCCGGAGTTTTCCCTGATCACGCTGGTCTAGCCCGTGTGAAAGTGTGAAAATCAGTCTGTGGAAGCCCGTGAAAACAGTTATCCACAGGGTGTTAATAATTGTGTGAAATTCACATTTCACAGGTTTTCTCCACAGCCTGTGGATAACTTTCTACCCATTGTGTTAACAAGACTGATAAATTTGGGCACTGACCTGCATAAGGAGCATTGTGGATTATCAACCTCGCGCTGTGATCGTCGGCGCAGGCCCGAATGGGCTCACGGCCGCGGCGCGCTTGGCCATGGCCGGATGGAGTGTGGATGTCTACGAACGCGCCGGCCGGGCCGGTGGTGCAGCGGCATCCTCCGCGGAGGTTTTCCCGGGCACGATTGTGGATCTCGGTGCGGCTGGGCACCCCTTTGGCGTAGCGAGCCCGGCCTTTCGCGCCCTCGACTTGGAAGCCCACGGTGTGCGGTGGCTCAATGCCCCTTATCCCATGGCGCATCCGCTAGAAGGCGCGCCGGCCGGGATCTTGCACGGTTCTTTGGCGGACACGGCGGCGGAGTTGGGAGCCGATGCCCAGGCGTGGAGGCGATTGCACGGGCACATCGTCCGCCACATCGATGAGCATGTGGACAATGCGCTTACCCCGTTGGTGCGTTGGCCCGAAAGACCCGTGCGCTTGGCGCAATTTGGCGCGGCCGGAGCCCTGCCTGCCAGTAGTCTCGCGCGGGCGGCCTTTCGCACACCCCAGGCCCGCGCGCTCTTTGCAGGCAGCGCGGTCCATGCGATTACCTCGCCCACCTCGCCTTTGACCTCGGCGTTCGGCCTGCTCTTTGGCGGGCTAGGGATGACCCGCGGCTGGCCCGTGGTGGAGGGTGGCACCGGTGCTCTTATCGACGCCCTCCTTAACCTCCTCCGTTCCCACCATGCCCGCCTCCACACCGGATGCGAAGTCACCGACCTGCGGGAGCTGCCTCCGGCCGATGCGATCATTGTGAACCTCACCCCGCGCCAGATTCTGAGCCTGAGCGGACTGGAACTGCGGGACGGCACTCGGCGGAGCCTCGCGCGCTGGCGCTATGGCAGCGCCGTATTCAAAGTTGACTTCCACCTCAGCGAACCCGTGCCATGGATCGATCCGCGCGTGGGTCGGGCCGGCACCGTGCATGTGGGAGGCACCATGGAGGAAATCTGTGGGGCTGAGGGGGACGTCGGCAAGCGGCGCATGCCTAAGCGCCCCTTGGTATTGGCATGCCAGCAATACGTGGCCGACCCCTCCCGAGGGCAAACACTGTGGACGTATGCGCACGTCCCCCGCGGCTACGTGGAACGCTATCCGGGTGAGGTCACCGAGCTGATTGCTGCCCAGATTGAGCGCTTTGCCCCCGGATTTCGCGATACCATCCTGGCCACCCGTGCTACGAGCCCGGCCGATCTGGAGCGATGGAATCCTAATTTGGTGGGCGGCGATATTGCTGGCGGCGCCATGACCGGGCTGCAAACCCTCCTGCGACCACGCCTGTCGGCCCATCCGCACCGCCTCACCCCGGGAGTATTTATGGCTTCTAGCTCCGCCGCTCCCGGCGCTGGCGTGCACGGCATGCCGGGGTGGTGGGCCGCCGAAGAAGCGCTTAGCGCGTGGAATGGCGCTTCCAAATAAGGAAGCCCGCGCCGATGAGCCACAGAGTCGCGGCGGCGCAGTACCCAGGGATGGTCGTGGTGCGGGGCAGGTAGGAACTGCCTGGGATGAGTCCGGCAACCACGGGCTCGAGGAGAAAACCAAGGACGGCGAGGTAGTCGAACCAGCGGAACCGTGCCGAGGCCGCGCCGGCTAGCCCCAGTACCGGTCCAGAGAGGAGCGCTAGGAAGAACCACTGGGCGTTGTACTCGAAAGCCTCGCTCCAGCTATATACACCGAAGACCACGAGCAAGGTGTAGTGCACGGCCAGCATCATCACGATGATTCCCGTACCGGCCAGGAGTGCCTTGAGCCACCGGCCCGGAAAATTCTTGCCCATGAGGTAGCTAAAGATTCCCCACACCATGCCCGAGCCCAGGACGTTGCCTAGGTAATTGCGCACGGAAAGGCGGAGGGGAGCGGCGCCGGTGAGTAGGGTGGCGTCGGCAAACGCGATGTGCACGACCGCGTAGGCCACCGAAATGATGAGGCCAGCAGCAAGAATATGGCGAGACATTTGGCTCCTAGATATGAAAAATCCTCGCCACCTACAGGAAGTAGGGAGCGAGGGAACAGGCTGGGAGATTGAGCTTAGCGCCAACCCATGGTCATCAGCAGGCCGATAATGGCCAGTCCAAAGCCAATGCCGTAATTCCAAGCGCCGAGGTCTGCCATGAACGGGATGTCCTGGCCAGCGAGGTAATTGACCACCAACCACAGCAGGCCGATGACCATCAGGCCCAGCATGATGGCGACGTACCACTTCGGGGTGCCCTCAGAATTGATCTTGACGGGCGTGCGGTTGGTAGCAGAGCTCGAGGTAGGGACGGAGGAGCTCTGGGAAATCTTTGACTTCGGCATAAGATACCTTTTCTAGATTTAAAGTCTTATCTAAGTTCGTACTGAGGCCTTAGGATACCAGCAGTTATGGCTGCGGCAGAAGTGCAGCGGGGTCGAAGCTCCACAGGCGGATATCAATATTTTGATCCTTGCGCATGGTATCGCCCGGGTTCACAGACGCCCAGCCAATCTTATTGGCATCCACCAGCGCACCGGTAGGTGCCGGCTCGCCCACGACGAACTGGCCGGTCCAGCCAGCCTCCCGCAACGCGGCCTCGGCCTGGCCTTGATTCTTGCGTACCAGGTCAGGGGCCTTAAAGAGCATGCCATTGGATACCTCAACGGTAACCGGCTTGCCCTTTTCCAGCTCCGCGCCCTGATTGGAGACGCTGAGCACCGTGCCCTTTGGTTCCAAGGAATCCACCTCGCGGACGTCTACATCAAAGTCATTCGACTCGAGACGGCTCTGGGCATCCTCGACGTCCATGCCGGCGACATTGGGCACGCGCTTCTTTTCGACGCCCTTAGAAACCGTTACCCGTACCTTCGATCCCTTGGACAGCTGCGTGCCGCCGGCCGGGTCCTGCTTGATGATCTGGCCGGCCGGGGACTCATCGTTTTCTTCCGAGACATCGGAATTGAGCACCAAGCCTGCTCCTTCGAGGGCTCGAGCGGCCTCATCCAAGGTCATGCCGGTGATATCCGGAACGTCCGTAATCTCCTTGCCAGAGGAAACAGTCAGCGTAACCGAGGCGTTCTTCTGCAGCTCGGAGCCTGGGGCCGGATTAATGCGAATGGCATTATTGCGTGGAATATCCGGGTTGGCCTCCTCATTGACGGTGACCTGCAAACCCATGTCTTCTAGTTCCTTAACCACCTCGTTGCGCGGGCGGTTTTCCACCTCTGGCACGGTGATTTTGTCCTGGTGAGCCGATTGGGTCTGGCGTGGCTTATCTTCAGAGTCTTTATCGTTGGAGAAGAAATCCCAGGCGAAGTAGCCCACGATGGCTACCAAGAGGGCGGCCAGGAAGGCTGCCAGCCACTTCATCCAGCCGCCACCCTGATTGTCATCGTCCTCGGTGGGGCGGGTGGACTGGATTGGCGCGCGGTGCGCGGCCGCAGCTGGTGCGGCGGCGCCGACCATTTCGGTAGGCTGATCGTCTTCTTCCTCGTTGACGTGCATGCGCGCTGCAGCGGTGACCTGCCCATTGCGCAGGCGCTCCAAATCGCCGGCCATCTCCCAAGCGGACTGATAGCGATCCGCCGGGTGCTTGGCCATAGCGGTAAGTACTACCGCATCGATATTGACGCGTTGGGTAGGAGTCAGCGAGGGATCCGCGATGAGCTCCGACGGCGGCGTCGGCTCTTCCTGCACATGCTGATACGCAACCGCAAAGGGGGTTTCGCCCTCAAAAGGCGTATGGCCAGTGAGCGCCTCATAGAGCACGCAGCCCAGCGCATAGACATCGGAGCGGGCATCCGCGTTCTTACCGCGGGCCTGCTCCGGGGAAAGGTACTGGGCGGTGCCGATAACGGCGGAAGTTTGCGTCATCGCCGAGGTGGAATCATCCAAGGCACGGGCGATGCCGAAGTCCATCACCTTCACCTGGCCGGTGTTGGTGAGCATAATATTTGCCGGCTTGATATCGCGGTGGATAATCCCGGCCTCGTGCGAGGCTTGCAGTGCATCCGCTACCGGTTTGAGGATATCCGCCGCTTCTTGGGCGGACAGGGCTCCGTCCTCGCGAATGATATCGCGCAGGGTGCGGCCATTGACCCGCTCCATGACGATATATGGGATGGTCATGCCATCCAGCTCGGTTTCGCCGGTGTCATAAACCGCCACGATATTGGGGTGATTCAGCTTGCCCGAGTTCTGGGCCTCGCGGTAAAACCGCTCGCGGAAGTTGACGTCGCGCGCCATTTCTGGGCGGAGCATCTTTACCGCTACTTGGCGGCCTAGGACGGTGTCTTCGGCAGCATAGACCTCAGACATGCCGCCGGCGCCGATGATCTCGCCTCTCCGATAGCGGTCATTGACCATCGCTTAGTCACCCTCCTGTGTAAGTAGATCGGCCAAGTCTCCGGGGAGCTCATTAGCCTGCGAGTTTACTGGAGTATCCAGCTCAGGTGTGTTTTCAACGTGCGTATCCTGCGGATTCTGTTGCGTTGGTACGGCCGGGGGCTGCTGTTGGTGGGTGGGCGAGTGGCGCGTGGGTGTCTCACGGTGAGTCGTACGCGGGGCTTCTTCCTGATCGGATTCCTGCGGTTCCGTCTCTGTCACCGTCACCGGTGCAGGGGCCTCTTCTGTATCTTCGTCCGGGGTGTCCTGCGGGGTGGTGGTGGGATCGCGGTATTCCGTAACTACCGAGGTCTCCGGGGTGCGGGAGGGCTCGCTTTCTTCGTCGTTATCGCTCAAGTTGTGGTAGGCAGCGTAACCACCACCGGCCACGGCTGCGAGGAGCAGGGTGATGCCTAACCCCTTCAGGAAAGAGGAGCCACCCTTGGACTCTTTTGTGGGAGCGGTTCCCGCAGCCGGATGGATGGTGGTGGGTTGGGCGACATTGCCCAACATCTCCGTCGATGCGGACGGAGAGGGCTCGGGTGCGCGTTGCGTTAGCGGGGCGGACTTAGGCTGCGGCGGGCGCTTGCCTAAGCGAACTGCGGAGATGGCTAGGGTGAACTCATTGCCATCGGCGTAGCGGGTAGAGGGGTCCTTGCGCAATGCGATGCGAATGAGCTCGCGGGCTGGAGCGCTGATATTCGTCGAGAGCGGCTCTGGCTCCTGGTTGATGTGCGCCAAGGCGATGGACACGGAGGAATCTCCGGTAAAAGGGCGCTTGCCGGCGAGCATTTCGTAGCCGACGACGCCGAGCGAATAGACATCGGAAGCCGGCGTGACGTCCTTGCCCTGTGCCTGCTCGGGCGATACATACTGTGCGGTACCCACCACCATGCCGGTGCGGGTCAGCGGCACAGCCGCGGCCGCCTTGGCAATGCCAAAGTCCGTGATCTTGACCTGGCCATTTTGCGTAATGAGGAGGTTGCCGGGCTTAATATCGCGGTGGACCAGCTCCATGCGGTGAATGATGGATAGGCCATGCGCCGCCTGCTCGAGAACGTCGAGAGCGAGCTCTTCTTGCAGCGTATTTTCGCGCGCCAAAAGGTCCGCGAGGGATTCGCCGCGCACATACTCCAAAGCCATGAAGCAGAACTTGCGGCCGTTATCCTCTAGCTCGCGGTAGTCATAAGTGGCCACCACGTTTTCAGACTGAATGGATTCAGCCGATTTCGCCTCGTTGCGGAAGCGCGAGAGGAACTCCTGGTTATCGGAAAATTCCGGACGCAGAACCTTGAGTGCTACCTCACGATCATTGCGGGTATCATCGGCCAACCACACGGTGGACATTCCGCCGTGACCGATGATCCACTGCAGCTCGTAGTCGCTGCCAATCAGTGCCTGGAGATGTTCCTTATTCTCGGCGCTATTCATTACTGCTCCCCCTGGTATGCGCGCAGGATGGCGCGGCCAATTGGGCCGGAAACCTTGCCGCCCGTCGCGGACTCACCCAAGTTACCACCATTTTTCACCACGACGCCCACTGCAATATCCCGCTCCGGATCGAAGGCGACGTACCACACGTGCGGGGCTAGGCCCTCGCCATGCTCAGCGGTACCGGTCTTGGAAGCAAAGCCATTGCCATCATATCCAGCGGAGGAACGCTCCGAGGCATACATCAAATCAGTAAGCGTAGCCGCAGTTTCCTCGTTAACCGCTTGGTCCGCCTTCTTTGGTTTGGTGGTGCGGATGTCCTTCATCTGGGCGTCGGTAATGCGATTGACCAGGTAGGGCTGCATGCGGGTGCCCTTATTGGCTACGGTGCCCGCCATGACGGCTGCCTGCAGCGCGGTCATGGTGACGTCGCGCTGGCCAATGGCGGACTGCGCCGTGGCCGCCCCATCCGGCAAATCGCCCAAGGTGCCGGCGGAGGTAGACACGCCGAGGTCGTAGTTCTCGCCCACGCCAAAGGCCTTGGCGTACTTGCGCAGCTCATCAGCGCCGAGCTGCTCCGACATTTCCACAAACGCGGTATTGCACGACAGCGCGAAGGCGGTCTGCAGGGTTACCGCATCCTGACCATTGCACTTTTGGTTGGCGTAGTTAGTCAGCTCTGTCACCGTATCCGGCAAGGTAATGACATTGGAACCGGTCAGGGTGGAGGAAGGATCAAAGCCATTGTTAAGGCCTGCGGCGGTGGTAATGATCTTGAAAATGGAGCCAGGAGGCAAGGTCTCTGCACCGGCGTGGTTGACCAGCGGCTGTCCCTCTTGCTCCTGCAGGTTGGCCCAATTCTCCTCGGCGGAATCGCCCATCAGATCATTGGGGTTATAGCCAGGGTTGGAGGCCATAGCTAGAATCTTGCCGGTGGAGGGCTGAATGGCAACCGCCGAGCCCTCGTAACCTGGGCCCACAAGCTGATCGTAAGCCGCCTGCTGGAGCGCAGGATCGATGGTGACCTCTACGTTGGCGCCCTGCTTCGGTTTATCGGCCAGTGCATCGAGCCAATTCTGCTTCATCAAAGAGTCATCGGTGCCATTGAGGATGTCATTTTGGGATGACTCCAACTCGGAGGCGCCAAACTGGCTCGACAGGTAACCGGTCAGGTTGCCAAAGGCCGGCGAATCAATGGGGTAGGAGCGCGAGTAGGTCTCATCCGGGTTTTGCGTAGACTGCGCCAGCACGGTATTGCCCGCAAAGATCTGGCCACGCGGGGTGGTTTGCATCTCCATAAACCCGCGCATGTTCCGCGGATTATGGGCGTACTTATCCTCAGAAAAAGCCTGGATTACCGTCATATTGACCAGCAAAATGGCGGTCAAAATGATGGCGAACAGGGACACTAGACGGATGGATCGATTCATCGGTGAGCCTCCTGGACCGACGGGAACATGGAGGTATCGCTCGGAGCATCGCCCGAGGTCTCCTGCATGGGGCGACGAGCCGCGTTAGAGATCCGCAGCAGAATCGCCAACAACACGTAGTTAGCCATGAGAGAGGAACCACCGGCAGACATGAATGGCGTGGTCAGTCCGGTCATTGGCAGCAGGGCAGAGATGCCGCCGGTGACCACGAAGACCTGCACGGCCAAGGTAAGAGAAAGACCGGATGCCACCAGTTTGCCGTAGGTATCGCGGGTGCGCAGCGCGGTGCCGAAACCGCGGGTGGTCAGCATACCGAAAAGCACCAGCACGGCGGCGAGGCCGATGAGGCCGAACTCCTCACCAATAGCGGCAAGGATGAAATCCGAGTGAGCCACCGGAACCAGCTCTGGGTGTCCTTGGCCCAAGCCGCTGCCTGAGATGCCACCAGAGGACATGCCAAACAGCGACTGGGAGAGCTGGAAACCTGTGCCATCGTAGTTGCCCAACGGATCCAGGAAGTTGGAAAAGCGCTGCTGGATCTTGGAAGAAATCTGGTAGATGCCAAAACCGCCGACGCCGACAAGAACAACGCCGATGAGCAGCCAGCTCACGCGGCCGGTGGCCATGAATAGCATGCCAAGAACGGTGCTAAATAGCAGCAGTGCCGGACCAAAGTCATTGGAAATGCCCATGATGACGATCGCGATGGCCCACACGATCAGGATGGGTGCGAGGTCGCGAAGGCGCGGCAGGGAGATGCCGAATACGCGGTAGCCCGCGACGGTAAACAAGGAGCGCTTCTGCGTCAGCAGCATGGCAAAGAACAAGATCAGCAGGATCTTGGAGAACTCACCCGGCTGGATGGAGAAGGGGCCCAGGTTAAGCCAGATGCGTGCCTCTACGCCGGCAGGCTGCGGCCACACCAGTGGCAGGGCCAGCAGGACGAGGCCGGCGGCGCCCAAGATATAGGAATAGCGCGTCAGTGACCTGTGATCCTTCAAAATGGCCAAGACAAGCACGAAGAGCACAAGTCCGACTATGGTCCACATGACCTGGCGCACGGCGAGTCCTTGTTCATTGACCAGATCCAGGCGGGCCAGCATGATGAGCCCCATGCCGTTGAGGATCGCCACAATCGGCAGCATGATCTGATCGGCATACGGCGCTAAGAAGCACATGACCAGGTGAGCAACGGTAAAGACGCCGATGAATCCGCCGATGAGATAAACCAGGTCCATCGTCAGCGCATTGTCTTGGGATAGCTCCAGGCTGACCAAAGTGATAGCGAAGACGATGGCGGATAGGATGAGCAGGCCGAGTTCGGTTCCTCGGCTAAAAAACTTTTTCACAACCTACACCTCCCGGCAGGTAACGCCAGGCTTGTTTTTCTTGGCATCCTTTTTATCTTTTTGGCTCGGTGCAGTGATACATGGCTTGAGCGCCTTATCGCCCAAATCATTGATCTGTTGCTGCACTTCACCGAGATCACCAGTGGAGAGATGGTCGACGGCACTGCGCTCAGATTCCGGCAAGTCCGTGACCTTCAGCGGTGTGAAGTCGCCCTCGCAGGGCTGGCCGGAAAAGAGCAGCGAGTTGCTGTCATTGATGCACACGTTTTGGTGCGTGGAATGTAGTTCCTTGCCAAAGACGGAGTAGTCAGCACCCTGTTGGATGGTGATTTCCTGCGCCTCGTTGGTGGCCACGTAGTAATTATTGGACAAGAAGTTCTTCACCCACAGGCCGGCACCAATGACCAGTGCGAGCACGATGAGCAAGGCAATGAGGACCTTCCAGCCGATCTTTCGGCCGGAAGTTTCGTCCTCCGTGTCGTCGTCGGCATGCTCGGGGCGCTCGTTCTCGCCCTCGGCCATGACGGCCGGTGGAATTACTTGCGGCTTGCGGGAGAGCTGTGCCGCCCGCGAAGCAGAAGAATCCGGGTGGGTGGGCTCTTCCGTCGGGCCGGCGAGCGCGCCCACGCGGAACGGCTCATGTTCCTTGGGCTTTTCTTCAGTTACTTCACCGATTACGACGGTGACATTATCCGGGCCGCCCGAACGGATAGCCAGGTCCACTAGGGCGGATCCGGCCTGCTCGATGCTGCCTTGACCCAGCGCGGTTTCAATGGTGGACGCGGTCACGGGGTCCGAAAGGCCATCGGAACACAGCAAGATGCGGTCGCCCGGCTTGGCGTCGAGAGTAAACAGCGTTGCTTCAACCGGACGGCCCGTATAGGCCTTTAGGATGAGGGACTTTTGCGGGTGTGACGAGACGTCGCCCGGGTCCAGCTCGCCCTTGTCCACCAAGGATTGCACGTAGGTGTCGTCCTTGGTGATCTGCTTGAGCTCGCCGTCGCGCAGCAGGTAGCCGCGGGAATCCCCCACGTGGCAGACGCCGAAATCCGTGCCGTTAAAGAGCATGGTGGACAGCGTGGTGCCCATGCCTTCGGTTTCTGGATGCGCCTTGACGTGGTCACTGATGGCCTCATTGGCCTGCTCGGCGGCCGCTTCCAGCAGGGCCTTGGTGTCTTCTTGACCCGGATCTTGGTCCAAGATTTCTAGGTGGTTGACCATCAGCTCGGAGGCAACCTCGCCCGCCGCATGGCCACCCATGCCATCGGCCAAGATCAAAAGGTGAGGACCGGCGTAGCCCGAGTCCTCGTTGTTATCGCGAATGAGGCCGCGATCGGACTTAGCAAAGAAGTTCAGCTTCAGTGTCATGCGTTCAACCTCACGGTGGTGCGGCCCAGCTTAATTTCGGAGTCCGCGCCGACTACCTCGGGTTGGTCGATGCGCACGCCATTGACAAAGGTGCCATTGCGAGATTCCAAATCCTCCACAACCCATTCGCTGCCGCGGCGGAATAGCCGGGCATGGTGGCCAGAAGAATAATCGTCGCCCGTGACAAAATCGCAGTCCGAGGCGCGGCCCAGCGTGCAATCCTCCAACGTGCCCAACTCCATATGGGAGCCCTGCAGGGGACCCTCCACGATGGACAGCTGCTTAATCGCTTCCCGACGCCGCGGTGCTCCCACCTTCTTCGACTGCTGGCGGATAGCGCCGGCGGACTTATTGGTATCGCGACGCATGGCGTTTAAGGCCACCAGGATAAAAATCCAAAGCAGAGCCAACAAGCCGATGCGAAGCGCCAGCATGATGACTGCATCCATGGCGACCTCCCTTCCTTAACTGAACTTAGTAGCTGTGCGAATCAAGGCCCGTGATGCGAACCTCGATGTGGGAATGGCCCATGGTGATCACATCGCCATCGGCAAGCAGCCAATTATCAATCGGCGTCTCATTCACCGTGGTGCCGTTGGTGGACTGCAAATCCACCAGAACCGCATCCTGGCCGTTCCAGGTGATTTCCGCGTGCTGGCGGGATACGCCAGTATCCGGCAGGCGCAGGTCCGCGTCATTGCTGCGGCCGATAATATTGGAGCCTTCTTGCACGTGATAAACGCGCGAAGAGCCATCCTGCAGCATCAGGTTGACTGCTGGGCCCTGCGGCTGCGGGGCGGGTTGACTATCTGGAGCAATGAAAGCGGTAGTTACTGCGTCATCAGCCGTATTCTCGTGCTGCTCGGTCATCTGGTCCTCCTGACCATCAAAGTCGTGGAAAATAGCCTCAAATCCGGTTTCTTCCGTGGGCTCGTGATCAATAAACGAGGACACGCGAAGCTGACCCGTGCGCAAACCAGATTCTTCTGCCACTCGCACGATCACGGGGCCCGCGAGGGACCATCCGCTATTGCGAATGAAGCGCGACAACTGGTCTGCACAATCGGCCGGCAAATTGCGATCCTGCGACAAGTTCTCCAAATCCTTGGAGGAGACACCCACAGTCATTACGTTCGGACTATAAAGGTTGTCATCGTCGCCGCGCGCGAGATTGTCCTGAGCTTCTTGCTTCAAAAGCTCATCAATTTCCGCGGGAACGACCTTGCCGCCGAAGACAAGGGCCATGCCATTATCAAGGCCGCGTTGCATGGCGGAGTCCAGCTTCGCCAGCTTTTCTAAAAACGCCACGAGCCATTCTCCTTTCCACCATGCAGCGATCAGTAGCGATCAGTAGCGATCAGTATAGTTTGTTCACTCCCTCGAAACGTAGATGGCGACGCGAAAGTTCCCAGAAATTTCGCCACCCCCTCCTCGAAATAATCCACTTTTCCTGCAGATTTGTAGTTTAATACGCTTTTCGTGGTATCTTTATCAAGTCGCTAAGACAACCACACCCTGCCCGGGTGGCGGAATTGGCAGACGCGCTGGCTTCAGGTGCCAGTGTTCGATAAGAACGTGCGGGTTCAAGTCCCGCCCCGGGCACCATCGAAATCCGGAGTGGAAACCACAGAAGTTTCCACTCCGGTTCTTTTTATTTTTCCTAATCGCTGTTCTTCTGCTTAGTGCGCAGCATATCCATGCTCATCAATCATGTACTGGGTAGCAGTATTTAAGGCCTAAACGACAGAATGTGTTGTTTTGCGGCGTGTCGGGCTAAACGACATTTTGTGTTGGTGGGGTTTAGCGTATGTGGCCTTTGCGTATTCCCATAGAGTGGTTGTAGGCAGTGTCGATGGCACTGTCGTAGGTTGCTGGTCGGCCGTCTTCGTGGCCGCTGGTGGCTTGT
>NZ_JASOKQ010000158.1:0-228 GCF_030216265.1 Corynebacterium sp. UMB0012 | reverse complement strand
GCCTGGGCACCGGGTTCTTTGGTTCTGTCCAGTACCGCCACGCTGCGTACGGATCCCGGCAGAGCTTGTAGCAAGTGTTTGGCGGAGAAGGGACGGTACAGGCGAACTTTCAGCACGCCGACTTTTTCGCCACGGGTTAGCAATTCATCAACCACTTCTTCACAGGTGCCAATGGCAGAGCCCATCAGGATAATCACCCGTTCCGCTTGCGGGTGCCCGTAATATTCA
>NZ_JASOKQ010000157.1:0-229 GCF_030216265.1 Corynebacterium sp. UMB0012 | reverse complement strand
GATCGAAGGTGGCCGGGCCGTCCCAATCGGAGTAGAAGGAACCGGCGCCACCGGCGGGCATGACGACGGTGATGTTGGAGTCCGCGAACACCTCACCGGCGTTGACGTCCGTGGTCCACGCGGAGCGATCCGGCAGGGCGCGCATGCCGTCGAGCAGGTAGAGGCCAGCGTTACCGCCGCGCGCGGCGGGCTGGATGTGGACGGGGATGTGCTTTTCCATCGAGGGCGA
>NZ_JASOKQ010000156.1:0-230 GCF_030216265.1 Corynebacterium sp. UMB0012 | reverse complement strand
ATTCAACCCGGTATGTTGGCCGTGGTGGAACAATATCAGGCGGGCATTGATTGGGTTCCTACTTCAATGACCGCATATCTGGCGGGCGGGATGTTTTTACAATGGCTCCTGGGGCCGCTGTCGGATCGTATTGGTCGCCGTCCGGTGATGCTGGCGGGGGTGGTGTGGTTTATCATCACCTGTCTGGCAATATTACTGGCGCAAAACATTGAACAATTCACTCTGTTGCG
>NZ_JASOKQ010000155.1:0-232 GCF_030216265.1 Corynebacterium sp. UMB0012 | reverse complement strand
GTTCTGCGCGGGCCGGGTCATAGTGGTAACAAAGGTTCCCTGGGTTTAGTGGCTGCTGCGCTCGTCCTTGCGTGCACGACCTAGTAAAGTCAATGCTGCCTCGCGCGCGTTTTTTCCGCAATATAATACTTGATAAATTTCCTCGGTTATTGGCATTTCAACGCCGAAGCGATGCGCCAGTTCGCGGACTTCTTTCGTATTGCGGTAGCCTTCCACCACTTGACCAATTTTC
>NZ_JASOKQ010000154.1:0-233 GCF_030216265.1 Corynebacterium sp. UMB0012 | reverse complement strand
AAAACTGTACGACACGGCGTTTATTACCGATTACACCGTCGGCTTTGAACAGTTTTTACCGTACCTGCTGGGCGAGAGTGATAAACAGCCGAAAAATGCCGAATGGGCGGCAGAAATCTGTGGGCTGACAGCAGAGCAGATCCGAGACTTCGCCCGCCTGTTGGTGAAAGGCCGGACACAGTTTATGGGCGGTTGGTGCGTACAACGCATGCACCACGGTGAGCAGTATCCGT
>NZ_JASOKQ010000153.1:0-234 GCF_030216265.1 Corynebacterium sp. UMB0012 | reverse complement strand
CACTGCGCGAGGCGCTGGCAAAACTGGTGAGCGAAGGCGTGCTGCTTAGTCGACGCGGCGGCGGGACGTTTATTCGCTGGCGTCATGACACATGGTCGGAGCAAAACATCGTCCAGCCGCTGAAAACGCTGATGGCCGATGATCCGGATTACAGTTTCGATATTCTGGAAGCCCGCTACGCCATTGAAGCCAGCACCGCATGGCATGCAGCAATGCGTGCCACGCCTGGCGAAA
>NZ_JASOKQ010000152.1:0-235 GCF_030216265.1 Corynebacterium sp. UMB0012 | reverse complement strand
GCCTGCGATGCTGCGCGACGACGAAATCCTCACCCATCCGGTGTTTAATCGCTACCACAGCGAAACCGAAATGATGCGCTATATGCACTCGCTGGAGCGTAAAGATCTGGCGCTGAATCAGGCAATGATCCCGCTGGGTTCCTGCACCATGAAGCTCAACGCCGCTGCCGAGATGATCCCTATCACCTGGCCTGAATTCGCTGAGCTGCATCCGTTCTGCCCGCCAGAGCAGGCT
>NZ_JASOKQ010000151.1:0-235 GCF_030216265.1 Corynebacterium sp. UMB0012 | reverse complement strand
TTAAAAGTTCTTCGGTTTGTTCGACTGATAAGTTATCAGCCTGAAAGTATTTTTCGAGTAAGGCTCCTTTTTGAATTAGTCGGCGAGAACGGGCTTTACGGGCTTGCCGATTTTCATAGTATTTAGATTGCCGTAATTTAAAATCTTCCCGCTCAATTTTTTGTTTTAAACGTGCTTGCTGCTCGACTAGTTTTTCATATTGATTAGGCATGGAATTTCCCCATCTCTTATGATT
>NZ_JASOKQ010000150.1:0-235 GCF_030216265.1 Corynebacterium sp. UMB0012 | reverse complement strand
CGCAGCAACAAACGGCAGAACTGACCGGACCGGTGAACAAAGCGATCATCGACACCGCGCAGTTTTTGAAAGAGCAGGGCAAAGTCCCGGCTGTAGCGAATGATTACAGCCAGTACGTTACCTCGCGCTTCGTGCAATAAAAGGAGGCGCAGATGCTGCAAATTTCTCATCTTTACGCCGATTATGGCGGCAAACCGGCTCTGGAAGATATCAACCTGACGCTGGAAAGCGGCGA
>NZ_JASOKQ010000149.1:0-235 GCF_030216265.1 Corynebacterium sp. UMB0012 | reverse complement strand
ATCATGTCGTCGAGCTCTGTGAGCCGACGTGCACCCTTGGGCACCATCCGGGGAGTAAACGTGCCGGCACGATCCCTGGGCACGGTCACCTCAACTGCGCCGTAGCCAGAATTGACGGTCTTGGTGTACGACCCGTTACGGTGATTATTCTCCTGTGTGGTTTCGACCTGGGATTTCGCTTTGCGGTCGCAAAGGCCGTAGCCCAAGTGCGCATCCATCTCCGCCTTAAGACCAG
>NZ_JASOKQ010000014.1:0-59441 GCF_030216265.1 Corynebacterium sp. UMB0012 | reverse complement strand
GATGCAATATCGAAATCAGACCCTTGAAGCCCTAACCGCCTAGAATTAAACCAGTCCAACTTTCGGGGGCCAGTTCAGTATATGCTCGCGAAGGCTCTTTCTTATTGCGGGCGAAGTCTCGGTGGGTTCTCTTGCAAGGCGTTCGCCATTACCCTCCCTTCGCGCTCACCGGCGCAGCGGATTCCGCGGCGAAAGCGCCGCTGGTGAGCGCGAAGGGCGGGGTAGAGGAAGGCGGGAGGCAGGAAGCGTGGACTTAGGCAGAACGCGCGGCCTTTTGTCTGGCGGTGATGGTGGAAATGAGGTCGCTCAGGAAGCAAGTGGGGTGGTCGATGAGCTGCCGAGGGGTATAGCAGAGAACGGTGAAGCCGGCCTCGCGCAGACGTCGGTGACGCTCACGCTGATGGGCAAGCGCCTTCGCGGGGATTATGTCGATGAGGTAGGCGTTGTTGATGCATAGGGCGGTCGTGATGCCGGGCAACGCGGTGAACGACGCCTCGAAGAACATGGGCCAAGGGAAATCGGCCTCAATGAGGAGAGCGCGGGCGAAAGACTCGTAGGGAGAGCGGGAAAGAGGTGAGGCGTGGTGGATTACGGCGCGGACGATGCAGCTATTGCGCACCCGGCCCATGTGGGCAAACTCTTCCTTGAGGTCTTCCCGGCTGAGGCCGGAACGCAAAGCCGAGTCGGCGGCGATGAGGCCGTCGGTGAAGCCGTGGTAGCGGGCGACGTCGATAACCGCGCGGGCCTTGGAAACGCAGCGGGTGCCGTCCACGAGGACGGGCTCGGGAAGGGAAGCCTTGCGGTAGATGCGCTCGGGATGGCGGCGGTCCTTGTGAGGAAGCGTATTGGTGGGAAGGGCCATTTCAATCTTTTCCTCGGCCGTGGCGATGACCCACAGTCCGTGAACGCGGGCGGCGGACTTGGAGATGAGTACCGCGGTATAGGCGCTGCGGGCGGCGGCGATGGCGCGCAGGCGCAGCTGGGAGGGGAAGTCGAGGCAATGGTAGTGATCGCGCTGGACTGCGATGCGTGGTGCGAGTTTGAGGTAGGTGCCGTTTTTCAGGTCGGTCCAAAAGGTGGGGTGGTTGGTGCGGATGGAGTCGATATTGGTCAGTGGTGGTGTCATGCCTCCTAGAAAAGGGCACACCGTCGGCCGGCGCGAGGAAATGCCGGCCGGGGCTGTGGATAACGAGGCGGCCGTGAAGGCAGAGTGAGCGAAGTGGCGGCTGGGAAAGTTACGGCCACAGTTATCCACAGTCGGGGGCAACAGCCCTTGCGAGTGGGTGCAAAAACGGCAAAGCCCGCGCCGGCCACAAAGAAGCGGGCGCGGGCGAGGTCGCGGCAGGAACTAGACGGCCGGGGGAGGGGTGACCTTGTCTAGCTGCTCGGTAATCTGCGGCCATAGCTGGCCCATGATGTCATCCCAGGTAAGGATCCATACGGCATTGTCTTTATCGGCCTTGCCCACCATGACAAGCTGCTCGTTGCGAGCGCGCATATGGTCCAGAGTCTTCTGGACGGTGGTGGAAGAAGACACGGACAGGGCAGGGCGGGAGAACTCGAGAACCGGGGTCTCCGGCTCGGCCAGCAGGGTATCGCGCACGTGGACCACGCGCGGGACGCGGGAGTCCTTAGGGAAGACCAGCACGCGCATGATGTTCTTGCGCACAACGAGGTCTTGGAGGTCTTCCACGGTGGCGTCGGAAGGCAGGGGCACTACCTCAGAACCATGCTCGCGAGCCATGGCACCAACGGTGGAGTTTTCCAACTCGATGACATCAGAAATCTGGTTAGCAGACTCATCGTCCAACGCACCGGTCTCGCGGGAGTGCTCGACCAAGGTGCGCAGGGTTTCGGCGTCGTAGCCGGCTGCACCGGCGCGGTCGACAGGCTCTTCGCCGGCTAGGGACACCATTTTGTTGGCCATGACGTTGATCCACTTCAGCAGCGGGCGGAAGATCCACACGAAGCCACGTGCGGGGACCGCGATGAACTGCAGGGCGGTCTCCGGGTGGGTAATCGCCCAGGACTTCGGTGCCATCTCACCTAGAACAAGGTGGAGGAAGGTGACGATGAAGAGCGCGAGGAGGAAGCTAACGACGTCGGCAATGCCCAGCGGCAGGCCCGCGGCCTCCAGCGGCGCCATGAGCAGGTGGTGCACCCAGGGCTTGGTCACAGCGCCTAGCACAAAGGTGGCGGCGGTAATGCCCAGCTGCGCGCCGGCGAGCATGATGGTCAGCTCATTGAGCGAGCGCAGGCCGGCGCGGGCGGTACGGGAGTTTTCCGCATCCTCTTCCAAACGGTTGCGGCGAGCGCCCATCAAAGAGAACTCGATAATCACAAAGAATCCGGAAGCGGCGATGATGAGCAGGGTAACGAGGAGGTTAAACCACCAAGATTCGGTCATTATGCATCCTCCTTCTTAGCGTCATCATCGGAGTGGTCGGAGTAATCCTCCACCAGCTCGATGGCAAGGACGGACGGCACGTGGCGGTCCACCTCTTGCACCCGCAGGCGGATGGAGCGAACGGGCGCCTCATCGTGGTCCACCCAGTCATCGGGCTCGGCTTCGAGCTGGATGGTGTGTTCCTCGCCTACCTCGGGCAGCGCACCGGAGTGGGCGATGATGAGGCCGGCGACGGTCTCGAAGTCACCCTCAGGCAGGTCGTGGCCGATGGCGCGCTCGATCTCATCAATCGGCGTATCGCCGTCGACTAACCAGTGGGAATCGTCCTGCTCGGTGATTTCCTCGGTTTCTTCGATATCGTGCTCATCGGTGACATCGCCCAAGATTTCCTCGGCCAAGTCCTCCATGGTCACGATGCCTACGAAGCCACCGTATTCATCGATGACACAGGCCATCTTTTGGTCACTATCGCGCAGCTCGTCCACCACATCCGGCAGCGGCATCAGCTCAGGGACCACCACGGGTTCCTGCATGATACTGGTGGCCTTGGTGGCGGCGGGAAGGTCGCTTCCCAGGACGTCGATAAGATGCACCACGCCCACCGGGTTATGTTCGTCATCGATGACGGGGTAGCGCGTGTGGTCGGTAGACATCATCTCGCGGACCTCACCGAGGGTGGTGTCCGGATCAATGACGTCCACGCGGGAGCGCGGGATCATGGCGTGCTCTACGTCGTGCTCAGGGAAGTCCAGCAGGCGGTCGAGCACCATGTAGGTATCTTCATCCAGATCGCCAGCCTCGTGGGAGGAATCCACGATGGATTCCAAGTCATCGGCGGTGGCGGAGGAGTCTACGTCTTCTACCGGCTCGATGCCAAAGATCTTGAGGATGGCATTGGAAGAATACTCAAAGAAGTGGATGAGCCAGCCGAAAATCCGCAGGTAGATTTGCGTGGATGCGGCCAGCCAGCGCGCCGTCTTCATGGGGGCGGCGATGGTGTAGTTCTTGGGGAAAAGCTCCGCGAAGAGCATGGTTGCAATCGTGGAGATGAAAAGCGCCGCGATGGTGCCCACGGTGACAGACACCGCGGACGGAACACCGACGCCGCCGAGTAACGTCCCTAGTCCCTGGCCTACGAGCGGCTCCGCGACATAGCCGATGAGCAGGCCGGTAATCGTAATACCAAGCTGCGCGCCGGAGAGCATGAAGGAGGTCTGCTGGGTAATAGCCAGCGCGCGCTGTGCTGTTTTATCCCCCTCAGCAGCCTGGGTCCGCAGCTGTGTGCGGTCCACGGACATGAAAGAAAATTCCTGGGCCACGAAGTATGCATTCGCGACGATGATGAGGCCAATGACTACGAAGCCGGCCAGGATCATCACAATAGCCGATAACATGATTTACTCCCCACCGCCTAAAAGGAGGTAGGGACATCGACTCGGAGGTTCCACTGAGGGTGCCTTTCTACTTGGGAAGATGGAAACATACTACATGCTTAACCCCGCTTTCGGCCATTTTGTTCCCGGCCTATTAGGGTTTTATCCATGACTGAACCCTTCGGGCTGTATATCCACGTTCCTTTCTGCGCCACTCGTTGCGGGTATTGCGATTTCAATACCTATACCCCGGGCGAGCTTGGCAGCCCGCGCGATCTCACCGGCCCCTACCTGGATGCCTTGGACCGCGAGCTGGAGTTGGCGGCCGCGCGCGTGGGCCGCCCGGCCGAGACTGTCTTCATTGGCGGCGGCACGCCCTCGCTGCTGGGAGGGCAGGGCCTGAGCCGCATCCTGAACACCGTCCGTTCGACCTTTGGCCTGAAACCAGGGGCGGAGGTCACCACCGAATCCAACCCGGAGTCCACCTCGCCGGAGTATTTTGCCCAGCTTGCCGACGCCGGCTATACCCGCATCAGCCTCGGCATGCAGTCCGCATCCCCGGGCGTTCTCCAAGTCCTCGAACGCGCCCACACCCCCGGCCGTGCCTTTGCCGCCGCCCGCGAGGCCCGCGCCGCCGGCTTCGAGCATGTCAACCTCGACATGATCTATGGCACTCCCACCGAAACGGATGACAACGTGCGCGAGACGCTCGACCGAGTGCTAGAAACCGGCGTGGACCACGTCAGTGCTTATTCGCTCATCGTAGAAGACGGCACCCGCATGGCGCGCAAGGTCAATAAAGGTATCCTGCCTGCCCCCGATGAGGACGTGCTGGCACGGCGCTATGAGATGATTTCTACCACCCTCGAGGCAGAAGGATTCGAGTGGTACGAGGTCTCCAACTGGTCCAAGCCCGGCGGCGAGTGCGAGCACAACCGCATCTACTGGGTAGACGGCAATTGGTGGGGTGCAGGCCCAGGCGCCCACTCGCATTTGGGCAACGAGCGCTTCTTTAACGTCAAGCACCCCTCGCGCTACATCGAGGCCCTCGGCCGCGACGAGCTGCCCATCAAAGAAACCGAGACGCTTACCGACGCCGACCGCCACATGGAAAAGATCATGCTCGGCCTGCGCCTGCGCGAGGGCATCCCGGAGGCCTGGCTCGATGCCCACGCTGCCCCCACCCTCGAGCGCTTGATCGGCCGCGGTCTGCTCGAGCGCGCCGGCAATCGCGTACGCATCACCAAGCCCGGCCGCCTGCTGGCCGATGGCATCATCACCGATCTCCTCGTCGCCGAAGAAACCTAATCCTCGTTCCCAGATCTTTAGACTTAGTCCAGTAGAAACCAAACCAGTTAGTTTTGACTCAGTCGATGAGAAACCTGTTATTCCGCTATTTTCTTGTTAGTCTTTTGCCGTGACTGGTGAACTGGTTCCTAAGACGCAGGCTTCTTCCAAGCTCGCTGGGATCGAGCTACGCCAGCTGAAAGAGACTATCTCAGTGCCATGGCAGCCTTAGGCGATGGTTCAGCGGAAACGAAAGAAATCGGTGAACGTCTAGGGAAGGATAATAAAGCTCTTGGTCCGGTGCGGGCTAAGCTCATAAACAAAGGTCTCATTTATTCCCCTGAGCACGGTAAAGTCAGGTACACCGTCCCGAACTTTAAAGAATTTATCATTCGCCGAAGCGAATAGGAGCGCCATAGTGTCTACCTCAACCGATGCCCGCCGCAAGGAAGTCCTGCGCGCCATCGTGGCGGACTATATTGCCTCCCAAGAGCCCGTTGGCTCTAAATCGCTCTTGGAGCGCTACCAATTGGGAGTTTCCTCGGCCACCATCCGCAATGACATGGCCGTGCTCGAATCCCAGGGCCTTATCTCCCAGCAGCACGCCAGCTCCGGCCGCGTGCCCACCCAGCAGGGCTACCGCCACTTTGTGGACTCCCTCCACGAGGTCAAGCCGCTTTCGGCCCCGGAGCGCCGCGCCATGCTCAACTTCTTGGAAGGCGGCGTCGACTTGGAGGATGTGCTACGCCGCTCGGTGCAGCTACTGGCGCAGGTGACGAAGCAGGCGGCCGTCGTCCAGCTGCCTAATCTCAAGGTATCCCGCGTCAAACATTGCGAGGTCGTGGCGCTTTCCCCAGTGCGCCTGCTGCTGGTGCTTATCACCGATAACGGCCGCGTGGATCAGCGCAATGTGGAGCTCGATGAAATCATCGACCAGGACCAGACCTTCCGCCTGCGCGACATCGTCAATAGCGCGCTAGTGGGCAAGACGCTTAGCGACGCCTCCGTGGAGCTCGCCCACCTCGTCGACGACGCCCCCTTGGATATCCGACACCACGTCCTCAAGGTGGCCACCACCCTCATCGAGACCTTGGTGGAACAGCCCTCCGACCGGCTGATTATGGCCGGTGCTTCTAACCTGACGCGCGTGGCGCGCGAGTTTCCGGAAGGGTTGCCCAAGATTATTGAGGCACTAGAAGAGCAGGTCGTCGTCCTCAAGCTGCTTGCCCGCGTGCCCGATCTGGGCAACGTCTCCGTGGTCATCGGTGAGGAAAACGAGGAAGACCAGCTGCGCCAAGCCTCCGTGGTGGCCACGGGCTATGGCCTGGGCACCGGCGATGAGGTGGCCACACTCGGCGGCCTCGGCGTGGTGGGGCCTACCTTTATGGATTACTCGGGAACAATTTCTAAGGTCTCTGCCGTTGCACGGTATGTGAGCGAAATTTTGGCCGGCGAGCAGTGCGAGTAAACTGGCTGGCCGCGAATAATTTTTTCAAGTTAACCCCAACAAGACGAATTAGAAGGAATATCTCTTACAGTGGCTCGTGACTATTACGGCATCCTCGGTGTTGATAAAAACGCAACTGACCAGGAGATTAAGAAGGCCTACCGCAAAATGGCCCGCAAGTATCACCCGGATCTGAACCCGGATGATGACGCTGCCGCGGAAAAGTTCCGCGATGCCGCGCTGGCCCAGGAGGTCCTGCTGGATCCGCAAAAGCGCCAGATCGTGGACATGGGCGGCGACCCCATGGAGCAGGGTGGCGGCGGTGCCGGTGCTGGCGCCGGCGGCTTTGGCGGCTTCGGTGGCGGCGGTCTCGGCGATATCTTCGCCGAATTCTTCGGCGGCGGTGCCGGCGGTTCCCGCGGCCCGAAGTCCCGCGTCCAGCCGGGCAACGATGCCCTGCTGCGCACCCGCATCACCCTGGAAGAGGCCTACACCGGCCTGAAGAAGAAGGTCACCGTGGATACCGCGGTGCTGTGCGATAGCTGTGGCGGCACCGGCTCCGAGTCCAAGGCCAAGCCGGTTACCTGTGATAACTGCAATGGCATGGGTGAAATCCAGGAGATGCAGCGCAGCTTCCTGGGCAACGTCATGACCACCCGCCCGTGCCCGAAGTGCCAGGGCTTCGGCGAGGTCATTACCGATCCGTGCAACCACTGCGCCGGCGACGGCCGCGTGAAGAAGCGCCGCGATATCACCGTTAATATCCCGGCCGGCATTAATGACGGCATGCGCATCCGCATGGCTTCCCAGGGCGAGGTCGGCCACGGTGGCGGCCCGGCCGGCGACCTCTACGTCGAGGTCCACACGGAGGAGCACCCCGTCTTCCAGCGCAACGCCGATGACCTGAACCTCACCGTGCGCGTGCCGATGATTGACGCCGCCTTGGGCACCAACTTCACCATCGATCAGCTAAGCGGCGAAGAGCTCACCATCGACATCGAGCCGGGCACCCAGCCGGGTGAGTCCATCAAGGTCGATGGTGCCGGCATGCCTCGCCTGCGCACCGATGGATATGGCAACCTCTTTGCCCACGTGGACGTCGTTGTGCCGAAGGACCTGGACCGCAAGACCCGCGAGTCCCTGGAGAAGATCCGCAATTCCCGCGACGAGGGCGCGCGCGTGCGCACCACCGGCGACGGCCAAGAGGAGTCCTTCTTTAGCCGCATCCGCGATAAGTTCCGCCGCTAATGTCGCTGCCCGTCTTCATCCATCCGGATCTTTCCGCCGCGCGCACCGGCGAGGCTTTCAGCTTTTCCGGCCCGGAGGCCCGCCATGCCGTCACGGTCAAGCGCATGGGGGAGGGCGAGCGCCTCGAGCTTATCGACGGCACCGGTACCCGCCTCACCCTCACCATCACCGCCACCTCGGGCAAGGACTCCCTGGAGGGCACGGTCGACTCCATCGACACCGCGCCTGATCCCACCCCGCGGGTGACCGTGGTGCAGGCCATTCCGAAATCCGAGCGCGCCGAGCTCGCCGTGGATCTTGCTACCCAGGCAGGCGTGGATGAGATTATCGCCTGGCAGGCGGACCGCTGCGTGGCTAAATGGGACGGTAAGAAGGCGCCGAAAGCGGTGGCCAAGTGGCAGGCGGCCGCGGATTCCGCGGCCAAGCAATCCCGTCGCGCCCGCATCCCGCAGGTGCGCGGCCCGCTGACCACCCCGCAGCTCGTCCAAGAGCTCACCGGCGGCCGCGGCGGCGCTTCCTCTAACGCACCCACTGTGCTCGTCCTGCACGAAGAGGCTACCGCCTCCATCAAGGACGTGCCGCTGGCGGACGACGTCGTCCTGCTCGTCGGCCCCGAGGGTGGCATTGGCGACGCCGAGCTCGATCGCCTTAAAGAAGCCGGCGCCACGCCCATTAAGCTCGGCCCGGAAGTGCTGCGCACGGCGAGTGCGGCAATGGTGGCGCTGGCGGCAATCGGCATGCGCACCGAGCGTTGGTAGCAGGCGCTGGTAGCCTAAAGCACGTGCCTATCATCACGAAGAAATGTGAGCTCGATTCCGCCTACGTCGGCAGCGTGCTGGGTAGTGCGGACGATAACCTGCGCGTGCTCAATAACCGCCTGGATGCGGACCTTTTTGCCCGCGGCAATGTCGTCACCGTCACCGGTCCCGATTATGAAGTGGCCCGCGCCGCCAAGATCCTCGATGAGCTCGAGGCCATCGCCCGCCGCGGCCACGCCGTGTCCACCGATACGGTCAAGCACACCATGGACATGGTGGCCGTGGAGGCGCCGCAGTCGGTGTCGGCGGCGCTGGCGGCGGACATCGTTAAGCGCCGCGGCAAGGCCGTCCGCCCGAAGACGGTGGGGCAGTCTGAATACGTGCAGGCCATCGACGATAATACGGTGGTCTTCGGTATTGGCCCGGCCGGTTCCGGCAAGACCTACCTGGCGGTGGCCAAGGCCGTGCAGGCCCTGCAGACCAAGCAGGTCTCGCGCATTATCCTCACCCGCCCGGCCGTGGAGGCAGGGGAGAAGCTCGGCTTTTTGCCGGGCACGCTCAATGACAAGATTGACCCGTACCTGCGCCCGCTGTACGACGCCCTGCGGGACATGCTCGACCCAGAAATGATTCCTAAGCTCATGGAAGCCGGCATCATTGAGGTCGCCCCGCTGGCCTATATGCGCGGCCGCACGTTGAACGATGCCTTTGTCATCCTTGATGAGGCCCAAAACACCACGCCGGCGCAGATGAAGATGTTCCTCACCCGTCTGGGCTTTGGCTCCAAGATTGTGGTCACCGGCGATGTCTCCCAGGTAGACCTCCCACACGGCCAGGTGTCGGGCCTGCGCATCGTGCGTCGCATCCTGCGCAACGTGGATGATATCCACTTCGCGGACCTGGGCTCCAAGGACGTGGTGCGCCACCAGCTGGTCGGGCGCATCGTCAATGCGTATGAGACCTTTGATAATAAGAAAGCCGCTGAATACGAGGGAATGGAATGAGTATCGAGTTTCTCAATGAATCCGGCTTCGAAGGCGTCAACGAGGAGATGCTGATTGACGTCGCCTCTTATGCCTTCGGCGCCATGGATATTAACCCCGATGCCGAGTGCACCATCACCTGTGTGGATCTGAAGACCATTGAAGATCTGCATGTGCGCTGGATGGATCTGGAAGGCCCCACCGATGTCATGAGCTTTCCCATGGATGAGCTCACCCCTGGTGCCATCGCCGGTGGCGGCCGCCCCGATGCCGCCGACCCGGGCCCGGCCATGCTGGGCGATATCGTCCTGTGCCCCGAGTTTGCCCTGCGCCAGGCGGAGGCCGCCGGTCACTCCCTAGGCCACGAGCTGGCCCTGCTTACCGTCCATGGTTGCCTGCACCTGCTGGGCTATGACCACTCCACTCCGGCTGAAGAGAAGGAAATGTTCGGCCGGCAAAACGAGCTGCTCGCGGATTGGTACGACGACGCAGCCGAGCGCGGCGTTTCCTATCAGCCCAAGCCTTCTGGCCCGAAGGCTTTCCCCGACGCCGCGGAGCGCGCCAACCTAGACAAGCAGGTTCCCGGCGGCGGAATCCCTGCGGTGGGCGAGCCACAAGATCGGCCCGAGGAATAATTTTTCCTTTTTCTTTTGTGGGCGCATAAGCCGCGTAGCACAATAGATAGCTATGACTATCCTTTCCATCCAGTCCCACGTCACCTACGGCCACGTTGGCAACTCCGCGGCCGTCTTTCCCCTGCAGCGCGCCGGCCATGAGGTATGGCCGGTCCACACGGTGAATTTCTCCAACCACACCGGCTACGGTGACTGGGGCGGACCGATGATTCCAGCCAGCGACGTCACCTCCATTATCGACGGCATTGAAAAGCGCGGCGCCTTCCCGCAGATCGACGCCATCCTTTCTGGCTACCAGGGCGGCGCCGACATTGGCGATGCCATCGTGGAAACCGTCCGCCGCATCAAGGCCGCCAACCCCAAGGCCCTCTACGCCTGCGATCCGGTGATGGGTAATGCCAAGTCCGGCTGCTTCGTCTCCGATGAGATCCCGCCGCTGTTGCGCGACCGCGTCGTGCCCGTTGCCGATATCATCACCCCCAACCAGTTTGAGTTGGGCTACCTCACCGATTCCGAGGTAGGCACCCTTGATCAAACCCTCGCCGCGGTAAAGAAGGCGCAGGAAATCGGCCCGAAGACCGTGTTGGTTACCTCCGTTAAGCGCCCCGAGACTGCCGACGACCAAATTGAGATGCTCGCCGTCGACGGCGACCGTGCCTTCCTAGTGTCCACCCCGCTGCTGCCGTTCAAGCGCAACGGCTCCGGCGATGTTACCGCCGCCTTGTTTACCGGCCACTACACCGAGACCAGCGACGTCAAGGAGTCCCTGCGTCGCACCGCCTCTTCCGTGTATGACCTGCTGGAAAACACCTACGAGGCTGAGACCGCCGAGCTCCAGCTCATCCAGTCCCAAGATGTATTCGCGCATCCACGCATGCAGTTCCACGCCGAGGAGCTTTAAACCCTGCGCGGCCCCCGTTTGGGCGCGTGGGGTCCCGTGAAGTTTGGCCTCCTAAAGTTAGGTCCAATCTGATCGAGCTGATCTGAGGGAAAGTACCCCTCAGATCGGCCTTTTCGCCCTCAATTCGGCCCGATCACCTTGGACTTTTCTCCTCTGCTCCCTTAAGAACCCGCACCTACGCCCCTAGGTCTATCGAGTGTCTGCCGAGCTGAGTAAACCTTCCCCTCAGTTCGGCTCTCTTATTTCATCAAGGGCGGCTTACGATGAGTCTCTTATACGAGACTACTTCTCAGGGCGAATAGTGTGACGTACTCCCAAAACGCCAGTAATATGGCTCCCGTCACATCATCTACTTTGCGATAGGAGCCCACTATGTCCAGCACCGGCAGCATCAGCGCTTCCCCCGACGGCCTGTTGATGGCCCTCATTCAGTATCCCGTTCCGGTGGTCAATACCCCGGAAGACGTCCAGGCCAGCGTGGACGAAATCTGCCGCATGGTGGGTTCCACCAAGGCGGGCTACCCAGACCTCGACCTTATTGTCTTCCCGGAGTATTCTTCCTCCGGTCTCAACACCAAAATTTGGTCCTATGATGAATTCCTCATCGGCCTCGATGACCCAAAGGTGGACCAGTTCAAGCAGGCCTGCAAGGACAATGATGTCTGGGGCGTCTTTTCCATCATGGAGCCAAACCATGAGGAAGGAAAGCCGCCTTTCAACACCGCCATCATCATTAACTCCGATGGTGAAATCGCACTGCACTACCGCAAGCTTCAGCCGTGGACTCCTATCGAGCCTTGGTACCCAGGCGATCTGGGCATGCCGGTTTGTGACGGACCAAAGGGCTCCAAGCTCGCCGTGAACATTTGCCACGATGGCATGTTCCCTGAGCTCGCACGCGAGGCTGCATACAAGGGTGCCAACGTCTATATCCGTATCTCTGGCTATTCCACGCAGACCCAGGATCAGTGGATCATGACCAATAAAACGAATGCCTTCCAAAACCTGATGTACACCGCCTCCGTAAACCTGGCTGGCTACGACAACACCTTCTACTACTTCGGTGAGGGCAACGTCTGCAATTACGACGGCCACATGATTTCTGAGGGCCACCGTAATCCGGGCGAAATCGTCACTGCCGAAATCTTCCCAGAGCTGGCTGACAAGGCCCGTATCAATTGGGGTCTAGAAAACAACATCTTCAACCTGGGCAACCGCGGGTACGTGGGCTACCCCGGCGGCAAGACCGACAACTATCTCACCTGGGTCGAGGACTTGGCCAAGGGCGAGTACAAGCTGCCGTGGGCTGACGACGTCCGCATCAAGGACGGCTGGAAGTACTACCCGGACGGCCCGCAGCTCGGCCCGCTGCCGGACGAGTTTAAGTAAGCTCCGCTAATCCACCACCAAGGCCCTGCACCCGTTTCGACGGGCGCAGGGCCTTGACGTTGCTTAACGCTCTGCCTTCTATCTATTAATACTCATAGCCTTCAACCGCACCCATATCCGAATCGGCTGGCGCATCCGTATCTGCGCCAGACTCTGGTGTGTAGCCTGCATCTATATCGCCGTAGCTATCGGGATAGTCTGAATCGGAAGGCGGAAGGCCTCCGTTGCACAGTTCGGCCCATTCCTCGGGGTACTTATACCGTCCATCTAGACTGCCGCACACGCCTTCTGCGCGTGCGGAACGGCGGTGAGCGGGTGTGTCACACAGCTCGGTTGGCTTTTGCGTCCCATCGGAAAAGGTACCGATGATGGTCAGATTGCCTGGATCGCAATACAGCAACTCCGGCTCCGCGGCTGCAGCCTGGGGTTGGGTCTCCGGTTCAGCAGCAACGCTATCTGCAGGTTCTTCAGTCATGGCCTCTTCGCTGCTGGTCGTGGCGGAAGAGGTGCTGCTCGAAGAACTAGTAGCGCTCGAAGAAGAGGTAGCTGAAGAGCTAGTACTCGTCTCGGCGGGTGGCTCGGAATCGGGCGAGGAGCATGCGGAGATGAAGAGAGTGAGTGCAGCGCCCAACAATAGGGCAGGGGATTTGCGGGGCATGAGGAGCCTTTCGGAGAGTTAGCGCGGTATGCGCTGGGGAGAAGAGGTTTCTCCATAGATTAATCCTTTGCCGTGTCACCGGTACGAATTGGCTGCGAACTAATCGGAGATCTTGACTCCGTGGGCTATTATTGCGGGTAATGAGTTCTGATTTTGATGCACAGTTTGATGCGGCATTCGAGGGCCTGCCAGAAGACCCCGATGATGCCGTGCCGGAAGGCGCCGAAAATACGGCAGCCCCGCTTGATTATTCGCAATACACCGATACGCCGGAGGGATTCCGTTCGGGCTTCGTGTCCTTTGTGGGCCGTCCGAATACCGGCAAGTCCACGCTGACTAATGCCCTGGTGGGGCAGAAGATTGCGATTACCGCGGACCAGCCGGAGACTACCCGCCACACCATTCGCGGTTTGGTCCACCGCGATGATGCCCAGGTCATCGTCGTGGATACGCCGGGTCTGCACCGCCCGCGCACCCTTTTGGGCGAGCGCCTCAACGAGGTAGTGAAAGACACCTATGCCGATGTGGATGTAATCGGCCTGACCATCCCGGCCGATGAAAAGATTGGCCCGGGTGACCGCTGGATCCTGGAAAACGTGCGCAGTATCGCGCCAAAGACCCCGATCATCGGCATCGTCACCAAGCTGGATAAAGCCAGCAAAGATCAGGTTGGTGCGCAGCTGCTGGCCCTGCACGAGCTGCTCTCCCAGGATGACCCGAATGCGGTAGTCATCCCGGTTTCCTCCAAGGAGGGTGTGCAACTAGATGAGCTGGTGCAGGTCATCGTGGACCACCTGCCGGAAGGCCCGAAGTTCTACCCGGATGATCACATCACCGATGAGGGCCAGGAAAAGCGCATCGAGGAACTCATTCGTGAAGCTGCTCTGTCCGGCTTGAAGGCGGAGCTGCCGCACTCAGTGGCTGTGCAGGTTGATGAGATGCTGCCGTCGCGCACCCGCGAGGGCGTGCTGGATATCCACGCCATTTTGTACCTGGAGCGCCCAGGCCAGAAGCGCATTATTGAGGGCAAGGATGGCCTGCGCTTCCGTCGCATTGTGGGCAATGCCCGCAAGGAAATTATGAAGCTGCTGGGCCAAAACGTGTACCTGGATCTGCGCATCAAGGTGTTGAAGAATTGGCAGTCGGATCCGAAGTCGCTGGGCAGGCTCGGTTTCTAAGCGGTTATGCGCGAGAACTATCGTGACCGCGCAGTGGTCATCCGCACCTACGACTTTGGCGAGGCCGATCGCGTCATAGTCCTACTTACCCGCGAGCATGGCCTCGTGCGCGCGGTGGCCAAGGGCGTGCGCCGCGCCAAGTCGCGCTTTGGTTCGCGCCTGCAGCTCTTCGTCAACCTTGATGTGCAGCTGTATGTGGGCAAGAATCTGGCCACCATTTCCCAGGCGGATACGGTCGACTACTTTGGCGCGCGCCTCATTGAGGATTATGAGCGCTATACGGCCGCGTGCGCGGTGCTGGAATCGGCCGAGCGCCTTGCATTTGCCGACGCCGCCCATGACCCCTACCTCTACGAATCCGTCACCGCGACCTTGGAGCAGCTCCAGACCGCGGACCCGACCATGGCGTTGGATGCCTTCTTGCTACAGGCCATGGCGCATGCCGGCTGGGCGCCGAGCCTATTCAACTGCGCCCAGTGCAACCGGCCTGGCCCGCACCACGCTTTCCACCCAGCGGTAGGCGGTGCGGCGTGCCACGAATGCCGTCCGCCAGGTGCTGCGGAGGTAGACCCGGAAACCCTGCACCACCTGTGGCTTTTGGCGCATAATCACCCGACCAATCCGACGAATGCGCAGAAGCAGGAGGGGCATCGCCTAGCGCGGGCGCACCTGCAATGGCACATGGAGCGCAATGTTTCCGCATTGCAGGTTATGGAACAGTAGAATATAGCCCGTGATTACGCCAGACCCGAACCGCACTTTGACCCCGCCAAATATCCCGGATGAGTTCATGCCGCGCCATATTGCGCTGGTCATGGACGGAAACGGCCGCTGGGCCCAGGAAAAAGGCATGAAGCGCACCGAGGGGCATAGGCGCGGAGAAGCCGTGCTTCTTGACGTCGTCGATGCCTGCCTTGCCGCCGGCGTTCCCTACCTTTCGGCCTATGCCTTCTCCACGGAGAATTGGCGCCGCAGCCCGGAGGAGGTCCGCTTCCTGATGGGATTTAACCGCGACGTGCTGCGCCGCCAACGCGAATGGCTCAATGAGCGCGGCGTGCGCGTGGTGTGGGCCGGCCGCCGCCCGCGCCTGTGGCGCTCAGTTATTAGGGAGCTCGAGGCTGCCCAGGAGCTGACCAAGGACAATACCAAGATGACCCTGGCTATGTGCGTGAATTACGGCGGTAGGGCAGAGCTGGTAGATGGCTTTAGGGACATCGCCAAGCAGGTGGCCGCAGGCGAGCTCAACCCGCGCGATATTAAGGAAGAAACCATCGCGCAGCATCTTTATGACCCGAGCATGCCGGATGTGGATCTCTTCCTGCGCCCGTCCGGTGAGAAGCGCACCTCCAACTTCCTGCTCTGGCAGTCCGCCTACGCGGAGATGATTTATCAGGACAAGCTCTTCCCGGATTTCACTCCGGAGGACCTCTTTGCCGCCATCGAGGAATACGCGCGGCGCGACCGCCGCTTTGGCGGCGTGAAGAAGTAGCGCGCAGCGCCGAAGTGCTGCGCGGCTACTTTTCGGGGATGAATATGTCCTCGATGTGGCAGGAAAAGTGGCGCGCGATCTGGAATGCGAGGGGGAGCGAAGGATCGTAGCGCCCTTTTTCAATACTGATGACCGTTTGGCGTGAGACGCCAAGCTCCGTAGCCAAGCCCTGCTGCGAGAGACCTTTGCTCTCGCGAATCTCTTTTAGCCGGTTGTCCATGGTTTAGCTCGCTGCCCGCTTGTGGGCAAAGTAGCTAATGCCAAAGGTGCCGGCGACAAAAGTCCCTAAGATGATGGTGAGCGTGGTGCCGGAAACCTGGAATTCCCAGAAGGAAGAGGCTATGCCTAATGCACCTATGGCGATGAGAATGGCGTGCAGGGTGTTTTCGGAAGCCTGCGAATACCAATGGGATTCGATCGAATTTTCTGGGTCGGGAGTCGCCCCGCGGATGGTGGAGCGGTCCACCATAAAAAGCCAGCTAGCGGAGATAGCAACAGGCAGGAGACACAGCGAGTACACGGCAAAAGCTAGCCACGGCGAATCATCGTGTATGAACGCGGCCATGATGGCACCGGCGGCTGCTGCGATGGCTGCGCCTGCAGCCACGGACAAAGTAATGAGTTTGGTTTGCGTGCCGCCGAACTTGGGGCGGCCAAAGCGAGTGGTCTGCACAGAAACCTCCTGAAGCAAATGATTGTAAAGCGTGCTTGACACACACTATATGTCAAGGACGCTTTACTGTAAAGGGTGCTTTACCATTCTGGGTAAATTCATTCTTTAGGATGAGAGGCAGCCTTTTAGGGTAGGGGGCATGGCAGTGGATAACATCAGGTTGAAAGATGCGCTTATTGGACTAGTGGCCGTCATTGCAATGGATGCCCTCTTAGTGGCGACAGTTTTTGTCATGATGAAGGCTGGTTTAACCACGGGTGGACTAGGCACGATAATGCCCGTTGTGCTTGCTCTTTCGGTGGTAGTGCCGACGACTGCATTGGTGTTCTACCTAAAACGTCGGGGAATTGGTCTCGGTTTTCTTCCTTTGGGTCGGCGTGGTTGGCACTTATTGTGGCAGGTTCCACTCGCCATCTTTATGGCGGGAGCGGCAGCCGCAATAGTGGGTCCGCTGCTGGGTATTGCACCCTCGGAAAGTACATCTTCAGCTGACGGTCGCGGCGCTATGGTGGTTATTTCTTTAGCGTGCTACCTATTTTTGGCGCCGCTGATAGAAGAAATTGTGTTTCGCCGCCTGCTCATGGGGTACTTGGATCGCAGTGTTCCAGCGTTCGCCAGTGTGATCCTCAGTTCGCTGTTGTTTGGCGCCGCTCATATTGCTCCACCGGTCATTGTGTATGCGACTTTCCTGGGGATGGGGTGCGCGTTAGTAACTCGCTTCCACAATTCTCTGCGTGCAGGCCTTATTTTGCACTTTGTTAATAACCTAACCGTGCAGTTGATTGCAATCTCAGCACTATAGTCTTGGCGTGAAATATGCTCCCGTGTGCGCCGCAAAACAAAGACCTCAGGCGCCGGAAGTGGAAGCCTGAGGTTAGGGGAGGGGTGGCTTCACGAGGAAGCGCGAGCGCCTTTAAGAGGTAGCGGCGCAGTCGCTGCAGATGCCAAAGACCTCGGCATCGTGGCCGGTGAGATCGAAGCCGTACTCCTTGGCCACGGAGGTGGCCCACTTTTCAATGGGGCCGCCATCGATTTCCTCGGTGCGGCCGCACTTGGTGCACACCAAGTGGTGGTGGTGGGCGTCGGTATCGCAGTGGCGGTACAGGGTTTCGCCATTGGGCATGTGGAGGGCATCCACTGCATCGATATCGGTCAGGGACTGCAGGGTGCGGTACACGGTGGTCAGGCCCACCTTTTCCTCACGCTCTTGGAGCTCGTGGTAGATCTCCTTGGCAGAGGCGAATTTCTCCATTTCCCGCAGCACCTCAACGACTGCGGTGCGCTGCTTGGTATTGCGTGCGCCTAGTTTGGGAATACTGTCGTGTAAAGCCATGACCACAATATTATCAATTCTTTTTCAATAACCGCATAGCATGGCGGCTTTTTATGCAGGCGGGGAGGGGTTAGGAGGCGATCTTGGCGGCGTCGGCAAGCAGGTCCAAAACCCGTGGCGCAATGAGCGAGTAGGTTACCTCGCGGCCGCTGCGCTCGGAGTCCACGATGCCTGCCTGCTTGAGCACGCGCAGGTGCTGGCTGATAAGGGGCTGGGACTTGCCGGTGGCCTTGACCAGCTCGTGGACAAAGTGATCGCGCTCGGCCAAGAGGGAAATGATTGCGATGCGTAGGGGTGAATCGAGGGCAGCGATCACGCCGGCGGCCGCAGAAGTATTTGGGGCCTTGTAAGTGGTCGTCATAGGGAATGTCACCTTCAATTAAATACCTATTACCTGTCGGTCGCTCCTATATTACCCGATATGTTCAATAACTCGTATATATTTCAGTTTAAATTCATGCCCCAATCCCACCGCCGGGAAGCGCTTCGGGTTAGACTGAACGAGATTGTCAAGACTGTCCCCTACCAGAGGAGTCCGAAAACTAATGGCATCCGTCATCGATACCGTTGTAAACCTGTGTAAGCGCCGCGGCTTGGTCTACCAGGCAGGTGAAATTTACGGCGGTTCCCGCTCCGCGTGGGACTACGGCCCTCTTGGTGTAGAGCTCAAGGAAAACATCAAGCGCCAGTGGTGGCGCCACATGGTGCAGTCCCGCGCAGACGTCGTGGGCGTAGATACCTCCGTCATCCAACCGCGCCAGGTCTGGGTATCCTCCGGTCACGTCGAGGTTTTCTCTGACCCGCTGGTGGAATCCCGCCACACCGGCAAGCGCTACCGTGCCGACGACCTGATCGAGGCCTACGAAGAAAAGCACGGCCACGAGCCAGAAAACGGCCTGGCAGATATCAATGACCCAGAAACCGGCCAGCCGGGTGACTGGACCGAACCGAAGGCCTTCTCCGGTCTGCTCAAGACCTTCCTGGGCCCGGTGGACGATGAGCAAGGCCTGCACTACCTGCGTCCGGAAACCGCACAGGGCATCTTCGTTAACTTCAAGAACGTGATGACCTCCTCGCGCATGAAGCCGCCGTTTGGCATCGCGAACATCGGCAAGTCCTTCCGCAACGAGATCACCCCAGGCAACTTCATCTTCCGTACCCGCGAGTTCGAGCAGATGGAAATGGAGTTCTTCGTCAAGCCGGGCGAGGACGAAGAGTGGCACCAGTACTGGATTGATGACCGCTACAACTGGTACGTAGACCTGGGCATCAAGGAAGAAAACTTGCGCCTGTACGAGCACCCGAAGGAAAAGCTCTCCCACTACTCCAAGCGCACCGTGGACGTGGAGTACGCCTTTGGCTTCAAGGGCTCCAAGTGGGGCGAGCTGGAAGGCGTGGCCAACCGCACGGACTATGACCTGTCCGTCCACGCCAAGGGCTCGGGCGAGGACCTGTCCTACTACGACCAGGCCAATGACGAGCGCTGGATTCCGTACGTCATCGAGCCGGCCGCCGGCCTGGGCCGTTCTATGATGGCCTTCCTGGTGGATGCCTACGACGAGGAAGAGGCTCCGAACGCCAAGGGCGGCACCGATAAGCGCGTCGTCCTGCGCCTGGACCGCCGCCTGGCACCGATCAAGGTGGCCGTACTGCCGCTGTCCAAGAAGGAAGAGCTCTCTGAGCCCGCCCGTAAGCTGGCCGATAAGCTGCGCGCACACTGGAACGTGGACTTTGACGTCTCCGGCGCCATCGGCCGCCGCTACCGCCGCCAGGATGAGATCGGCACCCCGTTCTGCGTCACCTTCGACTTCGACACCCTCGAGGACGATGCCGTGACCGTGCGCGAGCGCGACACCATGGAGCAGGAGCGCGTGAAGCTCGATGACCTCGAGGCTTACCTCGCCGCTCGCCTGATTGGGTGCTAGTAATGCATTACACCAGCTGGGATCGCTCCGACCGCGCAAAGCCCGTGCTCTTGGCCGAGGAAGGCCCGGAGCAGCTGGGCGTATTTTCGGAGCATTCCGCGGAGGTGGACGGCCATTTCTGGCGCACCGAGGTCAGTGACCTTGGCGCTTCTGCCACGCTTGCCGACGGCTCCATTTACCGCCTCGCCGGCCGCCCCGGCCGCGATAAGCGCCTAGAGGCATCGCTCAACGGCCGTACCTTCACCTTCATCAACGAAAACAGCGGCGACTGGATCATCGATGACGTCGATGATGAAAAGGTAGGGCAGTTCACCGCCCGCAATTCCGGCGTGCGCAAGTCCATCCTCGAATTCGAGCACGATGCCGAGGGCCTGACCACCGCGGAAATCGCCGGTCTTAGCTGGTTTACCCGCGTCATCTTGGATGCCACCACCCAAGGCAAAGCCTGGGCCTGGATCATCACCTTGGTCCTAGCATCCATCGTCGCCCTCGTCGCACTATTCGTCCTCTAATGACTGCGCAGTGGACCTGGCGCGCGGGCGCGCTCACCAACGCCGAGGGGCACGAGCTTGCCTCCGTGCGCGACGGCGTGCTTGCCACCGCCGCCGGCGAGCGCCTCGCAGTAAAATCCTCGCTGGATTCTTCCTCCCCGCGGTTCTTCCTGCGCGCGCAGACCGCCGCGGGCGAGGATTTCTCGGTCACCCAGGCCGGGATTACCGTCACCCGCCTGCGCGCGACCTGCGCTGACCGCGGGTACCTGCTGGAGCGCCGCAACCCCTTCCGCCGCGAGCGCCGCATCGTAGCCCGCGGCACGGGCGCCGAGGTTGCCAGCACCGCACCTGCCGGCGATGGCCTGCGCGTGAGCGTGGGCGAGCTGCCGGAGCTCGACGCCATCTTCTTGAGCTACGCCTGCGCGCTTCTCGACGCCACCCCACGCACCCTCCGCACCTAGCCCAGCGCCGGGCTGCCGGGTCACCCGCGAGAGCCTAGAGCCGGGCAGGAGGGCTGCCTGGCTTCCGGACCGTGGAGCGGTCTGGGCTGGGAGGGCTAGAAGGAGCCGCCGCGGAAGCCGCCTCCGCCGCCACCGCCGAAGTCTCCGCCGCCAAAGCTTCCTCCGCCGAAGCCGCCGCCTCCGAAACCTCCGCCGAAGCCGCGGCCGCCGCTGAGCATCTGGCCGAGGACCATACCGGTCACGACATTGCCGGCGGCGTTGCCCATCTGCTGGCGCTGCTGGCGGCGACGGTACTCGTCGATGTCATCCTTGGCGCGCTGCAGCGCCGCCTGGGCGGCGGCCGCCGCTTCGCGAGAGGACTGGAGGGCGGCGCGGATATCGCTGCGCTCGGTGTGGAGAGCTTGGGCGTGGAGACGTTTGGCGTCGGCAAGCGCGGTGCGCGCACCCGAGCCGATGATGCGACCGCGGGAGGAAATGAGGTCTTCTGCGGCCTGGATATTGGATTCGGCTACGGAAATCTGCTGGCGGAAGAGGTCTAGTTGGCGCGCGTGCGTGGAGGTCTTCTCGCGCACGCGGTCGAGCGCCTCATCCAGCTCGGTATCGATGGAGGTCAGCGCGGTGTGCTGGCCCAGCGGATCCTGTTGGCCGTGGGCCTTGGCCTCGTTGACGGCGGTGCCGGCGCGGCCGAGCAGATCCTCGAGCGCGTTCCAATCCGCGGTGGTTCCCTGGGCCTTGCCTTGGCGCTCGAGCTCGCGGGCCTCGTTGATTTCACCCTCAACCTCGGCGATAAGCGCCTCGAGATTGCCGCGGGCGGTGGCGATATTCTCCTCGGCGTTTTCCACGCCGGAAATGAGGCGATCCGTCATCTCGCAGGCGTGCTCGATATCGCGAATAAGTCCCACCAGCGGACCCTGCTGGCCGGCCGGCTGGGCCTGGACCCCTCGGGCCTTGTCGAGCAGTTTCTCGGCCTCATCGAGCGAAGCGGCGGCAAGCTCGGGGTTATCGGCAATGGAGGAGAGCACGTGCTCGTCATAGTTGGACTTCAGGCCGGCCAGCGTGGACTCGGCCTCCGGCAGGCGGGCGTGCAGGCCCACGGTGCGCTGGGTGAGCTCGTCCAGCTTTTCATCGGAGTGGATGAGCAAGTCGCGCATCTTGGCAAACTCCTCGGCCTGCGCGTCGAGGGCGTCATCGGCCTGGCCGCAGGAGGAGACGATTTCTACCAGCATTTGGCGGCGCTCGGCCGGGGACTCCGGCACGGCATCATCCAGGCGCTGGCGCAGGTGGAAGGCCTTTTGCAGGGTAGAGGTGGAGTGGTTCATTGCCTTGGTAAAGGGGCGCACGCGCTCGGGGCCGAACTCGGAGAGCGCGATATTGAGCTCCTCCTTGCCGCGGCGGATGGACTCATCGGTAGAGACCAACTCCTCCTGGGCCAGCTGGTCCAAGGTTTCCAGAGGCAGGCGGTTTAGCTGATCGGTATCGCCCGGGGCGATCTCGCGGGCAGACTCCAGCGTCTGCGCATTATTTTTCTTGGTGTTGCGGCGCGAGTAGTACATGATTCCGCCACCGGCGGCGACGATGGCGGCCGCGCCACCGCCCAGCCACGCCAGGCCAGAGGAGTCGGAGGAATCGGAGGCGGGGGAGTTGCCCAAGGCGGCATCAGCAAGCGCGAGGGCGGAAGCACCGTACTCGTCGCTGGCCAGCTTGTCATAGGCGGCGTCATACATCTGGTCCAGCCGGCCCTTGGGCCACGCATCGCCGGCCTGCACGCCCATCTTGCGGTCATTGATGGATAGCACATAGACCGCGGAGTTCGGCCCCTTGTCCTTGACCGCCTGGCCAGCAAAGCTCTCCGGATCCGTGCCCAGCTCATCGGTGATATAGACAAAGAGCGTCAAGTGCTCGTCCTTTTGCAGCTGGCCAATCTTCTCCCTGAGCTCGGCCTTCTCTTGGGTGCTTAATACACCCGCATCATCGGTAACCTTTTCCGTTAGGGCTGCCGTATCGGTGCCCTGCGCCACCGTGGTGGTCTCGGCGGCGAAGGCAGACCCCGCACCGAGGGAGGTGCAGCCCAAAATGAAAGCGGCAATGGCCGCGCGGCCCAAACGTGCACTCAAATTCATGCCCACCACTTTACCGGCTTAGCTTAGCCCTCCGGCAGGTAATGTAGTGGGGCAGTGAAGTACGCAATTGTTTTAGGAACCGCCCAATACGATGGCCGCCCCTCCCGCATCCTGGCCGGCCGCCTGCGCCACGCCGGTGAGCTCGCCACAGCTGAGGGACTGGAGGTTATTACCGTGGGCGGCAAGCTGCCCGGCGATAGGTTCACGGAGGCCGGCGTCGGCCGCACCTACCTGCGCGAGCACTTCCCGCACCTGACCGTGCACGCGGTGGAGGAGGGCATGGATACCCGCAGCTCCCTCAGCGCAGTCAAGGAAGCCTTCGCGCTTTCCGACGCCACCATCATCACCGATCCCCTCCACCGCCTGCGCACCGCACTCATCGCCCGCCAAGAGGGCATCACGGCCACCGTCTCCGGCACGCCGTACTACCCGGCCGCGCGCTTTTCTAAGCCCTGGTGGCGCTACCTTGCCCACGAAACGGGTGGCGTAGCCTATGCGTTGGTGGCCGGCCTTTTGCCGCCGCGCGGCGCTGCGGCGCTGCGCAGTAGTTTCTACCGCGTGGAGCAAGTGCTGCGGCCCAATCAGAAGCTGCGGCATGAGACGATTCAGCAGGAAGACGACCGCGCTTAGGCCACGTTGCTCACCCAAAAGGCCTGTTCGCGGAATAAACTTGGCGCCGTGACCTATTCTTATTCCGCCGCCGACTTTGCCCGCCTGGCCGATGAAAAGCCGAAGGGCTCAGCCTTCCACCCCGTGGAGGAGCACCGCGGGCTCTTCGCCCGCGACCGAGCCCGCGTGCTGCACTCGGCCGCGCTGCGCCGGCTAGCGGATAAAACACAGGTCGTCGGCCCGCGCGACGGCGATACCCCGCGCACCCGGCTGACCCACTCGCTGGAGGTGGGCCAAATCGCGCGCAGCATCGGCTCCGGGCTCGGCCTCGATCCCGATCTCTGCGATATGGCCGGCCTGACTCATGACATCGGCCACCCGCCCTATGGCCACAATGGCGAGAATGCGCTCAATGAAGTTGCCCTTAACGGCTTCGAGGGCAACGCCCAAACCCTGCGTATCCTCACCCGCTTGGAGCCGAAGGTCATCGTGGACGATGCCCGCGGCGAACCCCAAAGCTTTGGCCTCAACCTCACCCGCGCGGCCCTCGACGGCGCCTGCAAATATCCGTGGACCAAGACCAACCCGGATGGCACCACCAACCGCAAGTACGGCGCCTATGACGAGGATGCGCACCTTTTGGACTGGCTGCGCGAGGGTCATACCGATAACCGTAAGTGCATCGAGGCCCAGGTCATGGACTGGTCCGATGACATCGCCTACTCCGTGCACGACGTGGAAGATGGCATCATCTCCCGGCGTATCTCATTGAGCGTGCTCTGGGACTTGGTGGAGCTGGCCCAACTGGCAGAAAAGGGCGCCAAAGCCTTCGGCGGCACCGCCGACGAGCTCCTAGAAGCAGCCGATAGCCTGCGCAACTTAAGTGTCATCAACGCCATCGGTGACTTTGACTATTCCTTGCGCGACTACGCCAACCTGAAGAAGATGACCTCCGAGCTCGTCGGCCGCTATGTCGGCGCGACCGTTGGCGCCACCAGCGAGGCCAATGCCGATCTCATTGCCTCCAATAGCCTTGGCCGCATGCACGGCAACCTCATCGTGCCCAAGCAAGCCGAAGCAGAGGTCAAGCTGCTCAAAACCATCGCCGTCCTCTACGTCATGGACGAGCCCGCCCACCTCGCACGCCAAGATCGCCAGCGCGAGCGCATCTACCGCGTCTACGACTACCTCGTCGCTGGCGCCCCCGGCTCCCTCGATGCCACCTTCCGCCTGTGGTGGGAGCAGGCCGATACCGACGCCGCCCGCGACCGCGCCATCATCGACCAGATCGCCTCCATGACCGAGTCCCGCCTGGAGCGACTGGCCCGGCGGAGCGCGGAGTTGTCTGGATTTTTGAGTTAGATTGTGCCAGGGCAGGGGGGGAGGATTAGTGATAACTTCTCCTGAGCCGCTTCGGGTTATCAGGCTCGGCAGGGTGATGCTTAAGGTTCGGAGGTTCAGTAGACAATGTATTTTTCCTTCGTTTGAATCGGGTAGCGAATTGAGTCCGGGAAGGGAAGTAGTTTCCGCCAAAATACTTTTGGGTACCGTTCATTCTGACGTAACTATTCCGACAACTTCGCGTAAATCGGGCGGCCTACTCTTAGTCCCATTCGCTTCCACTATGGCTGGACGCGAACTCTCTCCCATTTACTAAGAGTCAAGGAATTCTCGTGTCTCAACGACGTGTTTATAAGGCCGCTCTGATCACCTCCATCAGCCTGGCCGGTTCGAGCCTAGTGGCTCCCGCTTTCGCTCCCGCTTTCGCTTCCGCTCAATCCCTTCCTAAAGCAGATATCTTCGATATGGCCCTCGACAATGGGGTTATCACCAACTCCGCCTCCGAAACCGAGCCGCTAACCATCGGCGCGCCCTCGGTGGAACAAGACAGCGTGCTCGAGCGCCCTGTCGCCCAGTTCGACGGCCGCAAAGACGCTGTCGGCTTCGATATCGGAGATAAGTTTGACCAAGTCAAGGACGGATTCACAGTGGAGTGCGTCTTTCGCTATGACGGTGATTTTGATGGAAACGAAAAGAGCCTGTGCGCTAATAAGGAAGCCGGTGGCTGGGCAATGGTCATCTATGGTGACCAACTGACCTTTACCGTTAATGCAAACGGTGGCTACAAGAAGGCGCAACAGAAGATGGAGCCGGGCCAGTGGTACCACGCGGTCGGCGTATTCGATGGCCACAAAAATGAGCTCTACGTCAATGGCGAGAAGGTCGCCGAGAACACCGGTGCCACCGGTGAGATTAAAAAGCCAAAGAGCAACTCGACCGCTGTGATGATCGGCGCGGATTCTGGCCCAAACAATGGAGCCCAGTTCTACTCTGACGTGGCGGTCAGTGAAGCACGCGTCTTCTCCGATCCGCTCAGCGCACAAGACGTGACGGCGCTATATGAGGATTCGAACCTGAGCACGGACAAGAAGGCGGAAATCACCAGCTCCACCCCAAGCACCGGTGACCACCTGACCAGTCCGGTGACCTTCGACGTCGAGGTAAATGATGAAGCGCTCATCTCTCGCGAGCTCACCTACACCCTAGATGGTGAGGACATTGAACGCGGCCAAGAGATTGGCACCGGCCTGAAGGAAGGCAACCACGTCATCGAGGTCGAAGGCCACGATGTTTTTGGCAACCAAATCTCGCAGTCCATCGATTTCACTTCCGGCAACCTGCCGGGTGCTGCCGGAACCGATTCCACTCCTACCGGAAATGGCGCGACCATTTCCGCCCGCGCGGAAAACCCGAGCGGTGGGGACGTGGAGACCACCTTCACCGAAGCAGATGTCAGCGTAGCGGAGAAGGGATTCCAAGGAACCTTCGATGAAATCCCGGAAGAGCTGGATTTTGAGTACCAGGATGGCGAGGACTTTGAGAAGTCTCTGAACCCGTCCAACGAAGAGGCACAGAAGTCCGCTTCTACCGAGAACATGCCATTCCAACGCTTTGACCTGTCCCTCAAGGACGCAGATAAGGACACCCACGACCTTGCCTGGTCCGGAGCGGTGGATCCCAAGCGCGCCGTTCGCCTCATGGCATGGAATAACAAGGCTTCTGCGTGGGAAAAGCTCGCGGAGTCTCGCGGTGTATCCGAGGATCAGGTAAGCCTGAGCGCGCAGGTCAATAGCGACTTTGTGGATGGCGATACTATCCACACTATGGTGGTGGGCTATGACGTCTTTGCCGATGATCTCAATGAGCCAGTCAATGAGGAATTTGCAGATGCCAACGACTATGATTTCGCCATTGCGCACCACACCGATACGCAGTACCTCTCCGAAGGCGCGGTAGAGAAGGCCACGGCTGAAGAGCGCAAGAAGTGGGAGGTAGGCTACACCGCCGCTACCAAGTGGATTGCAGACAACGCTGAAAAGCGCAAGATCGCTTACTCTGCACACACCGGTGACCTCATTGAGAATTGGCGTGTAGCAGGCTCTGACCGTGCCAACGCCAAGAAGGAATTTGAGGTTGCGTCCAAGGCTCAGAAGAACTTGGAAGATGCAGGCGTGGTCAATGGCGTGCTACCGGGCAACCACGACAACATCAGCGGTGAAGATGTTGGCGCGGGCAACCTGTACAACGAGTACTTCGGTCCAGAGCGCTACGAGGCACAGCAGGGCAAGGGCAATTGGGCCAAGGAAGATGCTTCGTACCACCCTTATGCTGAGGGCAATAACGATAACCACTACGACCTTTTTACTACCAACGGCATGGATTTCATCGCCCTGCATTTGGGCTTTGATGTCACCGAAGAAGAGGCAGCCTGGGCCGATAAGGTGCTCAAGCAGTATCCAGACCGCAATGCCATCGTGCTCACTCACGCCTATCTAAAGCCATCCAATAGCCCTGATGGACGCAACTCCGACTTCTCTCACGATGGCGTCATGGTCTATGACAATGTGATCAAGAAGAACCCGAACGTTGCATTGGTGCTGGCCGGCCACGAGCACGGCGTATCCATTATCACCCGCAAGGATGTAGGCCATACCAATAACCACGTGACGGAGCTATTGGCGGACTACCAGTTCTACGAGGTCGGTTCCGATGAAATGGGCCTGACCGAGATTGGCGAGTACGACGGTGATACCGGCCTCCGCTTCGGCTCCAGCTACCTGCGCCTGCTGCAGTTTGACCTGAAGAATAACGAGATGGTGGTGGACACTTACTCGCCGCTCCTCGATGACCACAACGCCACCGAGTACGACGACCGCCAGCGCTATAACGGCCATGAAGATGAATTCCGTGTGCCGATTCAGTTCAAGACTCGCAAGACCGACTTCCAGACCAATTCCATGGTGGCGCTGACCGATACCGGCAAGGAAATTGGTAAGGATACCGCAAAATCCGGCTGGCCTACGAGCACAGTCTACAAGGACCTGAAGGCCGGTCAGACCTACGGCTGGTATGCCACGACTGCCGACGCCTCCTCTAAGGACACCAACAAGCGCGGCATCGTCCGCCAGTTCGGCGTCTTTACCGCGCAGGAGAACACTGCAGATAACGCAGCGCCTGAGCTCATCGTTCCTAGCGAGAAACTCACCATTTCCCAGGGGGCAGAGGCCGATCTGACCAAGGGCGTGAGCGCCAAGGACAAAGAAGACGGTGATCTCACCGACAAGGTGAAGGTTATCGGCAGCGTGGATACCTCCAAGCCAGGCACCTATTCGGTGACCTACGCAGTCACGGACTCTGCTGGAAACCAAGCTCTTGCTTCTCGAGTCGTTGAAGTTACCGCCACCGACGGCAACCACAACACAGGCAGTAGCTCCAGCTCTGAATCCTCCTCAAGCAGCTCCAGCTCGAGCCAGGGAAGCTCTCATCGCGTGCTCCCCGCCATCTTCGGTGCCCTTATTGGAGCTGTGGGCGCTACCGGAATCATCGCGGGTATGCTGAACTACTTCGCGCCGGAGACCATCCAGAAGCTGAAGCGAGCCTTCGGGCTCTAAAGCGCACAGCACCTTTGCCGGTGCTAGAGCTATAGCGCCCGGTGGTACGTGAATGAAAAAGCCGAACCGAGGATTCATTTCCTCAGTTCGGCTTTTAATCGGTGTACCCACCGCGATTGGTAGGGGGTATGAAACCGGCTAGCGCACCAACTTAACGCCCTGATCCTCCAAAACGGTGGCAACGCCTTCCAACTCTGCGTCCGCGATTTCCATGTCGGAGGCAATGATGACGGTGGTGCGCTGCTCGCGTAGGAAGTCCGCCAGGTCATCGAGGTTGCGGGGGCCGCAGTCCTCGCAGCCGCGAGTGCGGCCAAGCGCGTTGAAGAAGTCCGCGCGGGTGCGGATGTGTTCAGTGATGAGGATGCGTTGCATGATTACTCCTCCGCGTCTGGGATAGAACAGAAGCTTTCATAGTGGTCATCGGTGTAGTACCACACGTCCGGGTCGGTCTCGCTGCCGCCGCCGGTGATGATGCGGCGGGCGCCGCGGTTCTTGCTGCCCGGGGTTTCTACTGTGTATTCGCGGTAGTAATTCTTGTCCTGCTGCGGCAGGCGTCCCTCGTAGTTGCCAAAGCGGGCGTTGTCATTATCCGGGTAGTCATAGGGGCCACCGGCCAAGATATCGTCCGCGGTGTCCTTCGCCTCGGCGGGGAGGGAGGACATCTCGCAGGTATCGGTGTCACCCCCCTTAGCGCCACCTGCGGACTCAGACGGCGAAGAAGCAGAGGAATCATCATTGCCGCCGAGGTCGAAGCCGAAGTAGCCTGCAACGACGGCAAGCGCAAGGCCGCCGAGGGCTACTGGGAGCGATTTCTTAGACGCTTGGGACTTGGACATACCTTTATTCTTGCAGGTGCAGCGGTGAATACCGAAATCGGCCTAAGCTGCCAACAAGGCCAAAAATTCCCCGTCACGGGGGTAGGTAAAGGCAGGCGGAATACACCCCATCAGAGGGTAATTTCCGCCCAAACCGTGAACCCACAGGCACCACACCATCCTGGCCCTGCCATTTGAACATTCCCGCCGCGCGCGGGGTAGTCTGTACGCATGGCAAAAGGCAGAATTCCGGACAGCGACATTCAAGCTATCCGTGAACGCGCGCCTTTAGAAGAGATCGTGGGCGAGTACGTTCAGCTCAAGCCCGCCGGACATGATTCGCTCAAGGGGCTGAGCCCCTTCAAGGATGAAAAGACCCCGTCCTTCCACGTGCGCCCGCAGCGCGGTTACTATCACTGCTTTTCCACCGGCAAGGGCGGCGATGTCTTTAGTTTCCTGATGGAAATGGAGCAGGTTTCCTTTCCAGAGGCAGTGGAAGCGGTAGCGCAAAAAATCGGCTACCACATTAACTACCAGGGCGGTTCCACGGGCGCGCGCAATGAGAAGCCTGGTACCCGCCAGCGCCTCATCGCTGCGAATAAGGCCGCGCACGAGTTCTACCGTCAGCAATTGGAGACGCCGCAGGCGGCTACCGCGCGCGATTTTCTACTGGATCGCGGCTTTTCCCGCGAGGTCATCTATGACTTTGAGTGCGGCTATGCCCCGGAGGGGTGGGATACCGCCACCAAGCACTTGCTGCGCTTGGGCTTTTCCTTCGAGGAGTTGGATGCGGCCGGCATTTCCAAAATGGGCAAGCGCGGCCCCATAGACCGCTTCCACCGCCGCCTGCTGTGGCCCATCAAGGACCTTTCCGGCAATGTTATTGGCTTTGGTGCCCGCAAGCTTTTCGATGACGACAAGCTCGGCAAATACATGAACACCCCGGACACCATGCTCTATCACAAGTCCAAGGTGCTCTTCGGACTCGATCTGGCTAAGCGCAATATTGCCGATAACCATCAGGCCGTGGTGGTAGAGGGCTATACGGATGTCATGGCCATGTACGCCGCCGGCGTGAAAACCGCAGTGGCATCGTGCGGCACCGCCTTTGGCGGTGAGCACCTCCAGGTGCTGCGCCGGCTCATGCTGGATGATTCCTACTTCAACGGCGAGCTCATCTATACCTTCGACGGCGATGAGGCAGGGCAGAAGGCCGCCATGCGCGCTTTTGATGGCGAGCAAAAATTCACCGGCCAGTCCTTTGTATCCGTGGCGCCCGACGGCATGGACCCGTGCGATCTGCGCCTACAGAAGGGCGATGCCGCCGTGCGCGAGCTCATCGCGGACCGCATCCCCATGTTCGAGTTCGTTATCCAATCCGTCATAGCGGAGTACCGCATCGATACCGCGGAGGGGCGCCTGCAGGCCCTGCGCCGCGCGGTCCCCGTGGTGGCGCAGATCCGCGATCAGCCCCTCCAGCGCGAGTACGCCCGCCGCCTCGCAGGTTGGGTGGGTTGGGCCAACCCAGAGGAGGTCCTCCAGCAGGTCCGCGCGGAGGCGCGCAAGCCCAAGAAGGCTGAAAAACCCACCATCCGCCGCTTCGACAACGCGAAGCAGCAGCCGGCGCAGCAGGACGTGCCGATGATCCATCCGCCGAGCCCCAAGGAAACCCACCTGTGGCCACAGCGCGAGGCCCTCAAGCTGGCCTTGCAGATGCCGCAGGTAGCGGGCTCCTACTTCGATGGCATTACTGCCGACGCCTATACTAACGACGCCTACCGCCTCGTCCGCCAGGCTATTTCCACCGCCGGCGGCGCCGCCCAGGGTGCGTCCATGCCCGCCGTGGAATGGATTGCCGCAGTAGCCGGCGAGATGCAGGACCTCACCGGCCGCAATTTCGTCTCCGAGCTCGCCGTCGAAGCAATCCTGCCTACCGACGTCGGCCCCGAAAAATACGCCGACTCCGTCCTTTCCCGCTTGCAAGAAACCGTGGTGGGCGATCAGATCGCCCAGCTCAAGGCCCGCCTCGGCCGCATGCGTCCCTCCGATGATGAGGCCAGCTATAACTCGCTCTTCGCCGACCTCGTTGCCCTCGAGCAGGCCCGCCGCGAGCTTAATGACCGCGCCTTCCGCGGCACGCCTCCCCAAGCATAAAAATCTCCCCTCGGCACGAACCCAAACCAGGTACGCGCCGAGGGGAGGGGAAGCCCTACAGGCTAGCTTGTTACCGACCTAGTCTTCATCAGGCTCATAAATGCGGTCCGCATTATCCACCTGCGATCCGCGCAGCCGGCCCTTGCCCTTGCGCTTGGAGGACAAATCGCGAACCTCGCGCATGCGCGGTTCCGGGTCCAGGCGATTAGCCACCGCCTTGCGTGCCGAGGTGACGGCGGACTTAGTCACGGGGGAGTTGACGGCCTTTTCGTAGGCGCCCTTGATCTGGTGGTAGCGCTTGCGGCCAGCCTTAGTGCCAAAAACGTATCCTGCTGCGGCGCCGAAGACGAATTGGATCATTATCTAGCGTGTCCCCTTATTTCTATGCGAGTAAAAGTTCCCCACTAGCCTACCGCGAAGCCTTGCCGCGCGCCGCCAGCCACGAGTGAGGGGTAGCGTTAGCCCCGCATTGGACTAGCACTTTTCATGGCGCGGAATACGCGCTAGTTTAAGTGTGTGGAAAATAACAAGCGCAGGGATTCGGCGGCGGCCTCAGCAGTAGCGCTGGCCGCGCTTTTTACCGCGAGCATTTCTGCGGAATCCTCAGGCCACCAACCGGAGGCCGCCGCGGCGCACCAAGGCCCCAATTGGCCTGAAGAGTGCTGAGTGGTGACCGCAAAGGTCTACCCATCAATCCGCAATTGTGCATGCAGGTTTAGCGCAGCGTTTACTTCTCCGTAACTTTAGCTGGATATTATTCGTAGGAATTTGATGCTAGTTAAAGGTTTCTACGTTGAACTATCGGAATAAACTTCGACCCGCAGCCCGCGTGTTCGCCCTCTGCGCGGCCACTGGACTGACTATAACCCTCGCACCGGCGGCCGCAGCTCTTCCCGTAACCGTGCCCCAGCTGCGTGAGCCCGTCACCCAGCGCACCTCCGGCGCAGCCCCAGTCCAGCACCCCGGTGCCCCGGTTCCTGAGCCATTTAGCACGGACTATATCGCGGGCTTCGAATCCGATGTCTCGTCTTATCAATTTGGCAACTACTGGCAGGTAGTCCAGCTTTTTGACCACATCAAGGCCCAGCCAGAAATCCGCCAGGAAAATATGGACAAGGCCGTAGCCATCAACAACGCCGCAGCCGGCGACCCCGCTTTGATCCGCCGCGCGCAGGCCGATGCCAAGGCCAGCTCCACCAGCGTGCTCAACGCCGTTTCTGACTCGATGGGCAAGAACCTAGGCGATGCCTTCCGTGCCGCCTTGGCCGAGCACCGCCTGCCCAAAACCGAATACCTGCTAGGCAATGGTTACGCCGCCCGCGCAGGCGGACTGGCCAATTCCACGATGTCAGAGAAGTACTACTTCAACTATCAGCGCCCGTACCAGCGCGCGCCGCAGGCGATTAAGCGCTACGACGATGGCTCCAAGGATCTCTATCCCACCTCGCCAGCTTTCCCCTCGGGCCATACCAATCAGGCAACGTGGATTACCACGCTGATGTCCTTCATGCTGCCCGAGGTAGGCCCACAGCTCATGCTGCGCGGCGCGGAGGCCGGCAACCACCGCGTAGTACTGGGCGTGCATTACCCGCTGGATGTCATCGGTGGGCGCATGACCGGCCAAGCCGCCGCGGCAGACCGCCTCAACGATAAGCGCATGCGCCATGCTCTATGGGAAGCCTCGATGGAAGTGCGCCAAGAAATCAAGTGGCGCACCGGCAAAACGGTAGAAGAATTGGTGGCCCAGGATAGGGCAGAGGGTACCGACTACCGCTCCACCCAGGATGTGGTCGCCGAATATTCGAAGTTCATGGACTATGACTTCGCCCCGCGTTACCGCACAGACGCCCCGATGGTCGTCCCACAGGCCGCCCCAGTGTTGCTAGCCGCATCCCATCCCGAACTCAGCTGGAACCAGCGTGCCGAGGTCCTCCGCCAGACCGCGCGCCCAGCCGGCAATCCATTGGATTGGCAGTCAGAGGGAGGCTCGTGGCAACGTCTCGACCTAGCCCGCGCCATGGCGGCCACGGTGACCATCACCCCAGACGGCGGCGTGAGTGTCAGCGGCTAACGATTCCAACAAGCCGCGTGGGGGTACAACGCTCCCGCACATGGTTCAATAAAGAAGTATCCCCATCAACCAAAAGGAAATGAGTAATGACTAAGCCCAAGGTAATGACCATCTATGGCACCCGCCCGGAGGCTATCAAGGTTGCCCCTGTGATCAAGGCGCTGGATAAAGATGAGCGCTTTGAATCCATTCCGGTTTCTACCGGACAGCACAAAGAGATGCTGGAGCAGGTCAACACCATGTTTGGCATTTCCCCGAAGCATGACCTCGGCCTTATGAAGCCGGGTCAAGGCCTCAATGAGATCGTCTCCCGTGCGATTGCCGGACTGGACTCCATCATTGAAGAGGAACAACCAGACGTCATCATCTCCCAAGGCGATACCTCTACCGCCATGGCCGCAGCGCTCGCGGGATTCCACCGCGGTGTAAAGATTGTCCACCTGGAAGCGGGCCTGCGCACCGGGGATATCCACTCGCCGTTCCCCGAAGAAGCTAACCGCAAGCTCATTGGCCAGGTAGCCGAGCTCCACCTGGCCCCTACCGAAGGGTCTATGGAGAACCTGCGCCGCGAGAACGTTCGTTCCAAGGACATCGTGGTCACTGGTAATACCGTCATTGACGCGCTTTTGGAAGCAGCCTCGTGGGACACGAAGTTCGCGGACCCTGCCCTGCAGGAAGCCGCAGATTCCGATAAGCGGCTTGTCGTAGTTACCACCCATCGCCGCGAGAACCTTGAGGCTATGAAGGAAATCGGTGGCGCGGTCAAGGATCTGGCAGAAGCCTATCCAGAGATCAACTTTGCCTTGCCGCTGCACCTGAATCCCAAGGTGCGCGAGGCCGTCCTGCCGGAGGTCGAACACCTGCCGAATATCATCATCACGGATCCGCTGCCTTATGACCAGTTCACGCAGCTGCAAAACCGCGCGACCATCATCTTGACTGACTCCGGCGGAGTCCAGGAAGAGGCTCCTGCGCTAGGCAAACCAGTCCTGGTTATGCGCCAAAATACCGAGCGCCCCGAGGCCGTCGTTGCCGGCACCGTAAAGCTGGTGGGCACCAACCGTGAGCTCATCGTGGCTGAGGCTAAGCTTTTGCTTTCCGACGCCGCCGCATTCGACGCCATGGCCAACGCAGTCAACCCCTATGGCGATGGCAAGGGTGCGCAGCGCGCTGTAGCGGCTATTGCCGAGCTAACCGGAGTTGGCGAGCGGGAAGCTGACTTCCGTCCGGAGATCGATACCTCCAAGTCCCCTCAAAGTGAGGAATAAGCCGCGCGAATGGTGGCTATAGCGGATATTATAAAAGTATGAAACCGCTGGAGATCCGTTGTAACCACCAAGAGCGTATGAAGGCCGCAGACATCCTCGGGGATGCGCTGTCGGCAGGTCAGATTGACCTCACTGAATTTGAAAAGCGTTCGGCCGATTGTGAGAGCGCCACAACGCGTGGCGAGCTGATCAAGCCCCTCGCTGACCTTGTGGAAAGCCCGGAAAAAGTCCTCTTTGGTGCCCATAGCCAGGTCACCAAAGCGTACTCCGGCCACCAAGAATCCAACGCCATAGCCAAAGTTGAGCAGGCGATGAAGCAGATTCAGCCTTCGGTAGGACAGCCGCAATCCCTGGCTCTGGGCATCTTCGGTGGCTCCACGGTCAATGGCGGGGCAGTAGCCCGTACCCTGACAGCTATTGGAGCCTTCGGCGGTGTTGACATTGACCTGACCGGCGTGGCTCTTCGTAACCGCACGACCACCATCAATGCGGTAGGAGTTTTCGGTGGTGCCGATGTCTACATCCCAGAGGGCTTCCGCGTCCGCGTGGGTGGCTTTGGCCTTTTTGGTGGGCATGACCTGAAGGTCGAGCACGGCGCCATACATCCGAATGACCTTCCAGTGGACGCACCCGAAATCATCGTCAACTGCTACAGCCTCTTTGGTGGCGTAGACGTTCACGTGGGGCGCCGCTACGGAGAATAGCTATTACTATTTGTCGACCCTGCCAACATATCGCCGGCTGACCTGGGTCACATCTGAAGCGTGGTGGTATTTCTTTCGGACGTGCTCTCAATGCCTTTGCCTGATCTGCCTAGTACAGGGAGCGCTTTCCTTGCGGAGAGAAAACTCGAACAACAAATCAGCTGCTGCGCAGCTTTAGATAACGGCGAAAGCATCTGCAACAGTAGTCGGCCGTGTGAGTTAGCAACCTGTTATAAACCTAACGGCCTTTTTCTCGTTCCTGTGAGCCCCACTCCTACTCCGAAGATGTATCTGGCGCCGTAGCCAGGATTTACAGAAAATCGGTGGAGATAGCTCGTGTCCCCCGTGCAGACAAGGCGTTGCCGACTTTATTTCTGATATCGGAAACGCTAACAGAAATGTCTGCTCGATTTATGCAGATTTGGTTTAGTTCAATTTAGGTTAGTACCTCTTCGGTGCAAAATCTTTCGGCCGGCGCAAAACCCTGGTCACCAGTTGCAGTTTCGTCGTCGCCCCTGACGGGTTTGGAAATCAGCAGCATCCTTAATGGAACGCTCGAGACTAGAAGAAACACCGCCGAGCGGCTTCTTTAACTGCTTTAATGATCCGGCTCCCAGCCAGCCGTTTTATGGCGAGGGATGCCACTGTGTAAGATTTCAGACCTGTTTATATCATTAGTGAGTATGTGATATTTACCCAGTCGAATCAGTATAGGAACGAGGTTCCCAGAATCGGGAATTAGAGTGCTGGATTGCCGGATTTAGGAAAGCAGCCAAGTTGGCACTTGACGATTCTATTTCTCAGGAAACGGAGCCTTAGACCGGCTATGAGGTCGAGCCGTTTTGTTTCAGAGCTTTGTGCCAAGTTTTAGGCCTATTTCTGGGCGGAGCCTGTTCGAACCCCAGCGTCTCCAACGGAGACGTGGACGGCGAGACAGAAGCTTCTAAGACCTGCTTCAGGAGAGCGGATTCAGGAGGGGTGTGACCGCGCCCCCAGCGGCCCATTAATAGCCACATATTTTTGTCGGGTGCGGGGGTCGCCCGTAACCACGGTGCCAGGTGCCTGTCTCTGTGCAGTCCGTCGAAGGTATTTTGGAGGAAGATAACGCGGTTGGGAAAGCCATGAGAGTATAAAGACCGCAAATCAAAAGTAATTGGTGAAGATTCAATGTCGGGAACATCCCAGGCAATATTGGCGTATGTTTCGACCGGATCAGAGGTGTATTCGGCGATATTCGTCTGTGGGTTTACGGCAATGGCTGTAGAACCAGGGAAATGCCAAGAATAATAGAGGGACGCGAAACCTCCTCCTGAAGCACCAAAAAATATCATTTTCTGGTCCCATCCAAATGCATATGAGACATGCCGCAATATCCCCGGGAGATCAGCTTGTAACCACTGAGTTCGGCTACCAGCAAACCAGCCGAGATCTAATCCGAGGGCCAGAGAAGGATCGGAGACAAATATGAGATTAGCATTCAGATCGCGGGTGATCCGTTGTCCCGAAAAAAGTGGGTAGTGTTTGACTTTTCGCCGGTAGATAGCTGCGTGGAATAAGACGAGAGTAGTATCCGAACCGCGGTTAACGACTTTGATATCGAGCTCTCCTTGGCCGTATCCAATCGTGGAAACCCCGTCAAGGGGGGGGGAAGGATGAGTAAAAGTCCAGCAATGAATCGAACTTATGATGAGGAGAGAAATTATCGCGGCGGGTGAGCATGAGAAGTGAGAGGATTCCTAGAGAGAAGCAAGCTAAAAGTAAAAGCCTGATGGATAACTCCACCAGGCTATTTGCTCCTCCAACTGGGCTCGAACCAGTGACCCTTCGATTAACAGTCGAATGCTCTGCCAACTGAGCTATGGAGGAATATTCGTTGTACGGCGAACTTTGTGTTCTCTGTGCAACGAGAAATAACTATATAGGGTTCCTGCCGTTTCAACAAATTAGCAGTACACAGCGGCAAAATGGCTGAATTTGTTGTTCGTATGTGGCGGGAACGCGGCAGGAAAGGGCCAGGACTCCACACACTGGGGCCCCTGTGTAAAAATGGTAGGTAAGAAGACTAGTTCTATGGGAACCAGTAATCTAGGAATAGCGGCTCAGTATGCTGTTGGCGCTAGAGAGCGACGGATTTAGTACTAACGAAAGAGAGAAAATTGCGGATCCTCATCATTTCGCAGTATTGGTCGCCAGAGAGTAACGTGCCGCAGCGTCGCTGGGAATGGATCGCTAGTATTCTAAAATCTCAAGACCACGAGGTCAGGGTTGTTGCTCCTCCGCCGGCATCTGTTCGACGAACCTCTATGAGTCATTGGTGGAGCGCGTCTCTCTTCCATCCTCGAACGGAGGTAGCAAAGAGTAACGCTGTAGATTTAGTCATCCGGAGTGGGTTTATCCCGTGTGGTGGCTCATTGATCCAGCGTGCGATCGGTCAAGCGGGCATCGCTCTGGGGTCTCTCTACGCAGTAATAGTTGAGTTCGGAATTCGGAAATCTTGGAAGCCTGACTTGGTTATAGGTACAGTGCCGGCTTTGCCAACCGCCGTGGTCGCCTTTGCAGCAGCTAAAATCTCAGGGGCGAAATTGGCTATCGACTTAAGGGACGCCTGGCCTGACCTCTTAGCCTATTCAAGTGAGTGGAATAAGGGGGTCAAGAGTGCCTCGCTAAAGCAAAAAATCTTGAGTAGAGGGCCGATTCAGTTCGTTAGTTTTGTGGTTGCTAGGACACTTTATTATGTCTTGGGGAAAGCCCATGGTGTCATTTTCACAGCAGATGATTTGAAGTTAGATTTTCAGAGTCGACCTCAGTTGCGGAAGAACTCAAAACTTTTGAGCAATATGGTCACCATCCGGAATGTTTTTCCCCGAGGGGGATTGGGGCAGAAGAAGGCTCCAGACTCAGGGGAAGGACCTCTAAAGGTGCTATATGCCGGCACTATAGGTCGCGCTCAACGACTTCAAAACGTGATTGATGCAGCGGTGATCGCGGCGGATCGCGGAGTGCCGATTGAGCTAAAGTTCGTGGGCGCAGGAGATGCTCGCATGTCAGTGAAAGACTACGCAAAGCAAAGAAAAGTTCCCGCAGCTTTCATTAAGCGGAAGTCAGCTGACTCCATCTCAGACTATTACGACTGGGCAGATACCGCGCTTGTCCATTTAACTGATTGGAAGCCATTAGAAAGAACTGTTCCCTCTAAACTGTTCGAGCTCATGGAGTATGGGGTGCCAATTACAGGTGTTGTAGCCGGGGAATCAGTCAGGTTGATCGAGTCGTTGGAAGCCGGTTATGCGGTTCCTCCCGAGTCGCCGGAAGCTCTAGCGAACCTATGGTGTGCCTTTGCTCAGGGCGAATTATCTCTCAAGGCGAGCGAAAGAGCTCGACATTGGGTTGAGAACGAACGGAACAACGTTGTGCCCGGCTTGATTGCTAAGTTCTTGAAGCAGATGGAGCCATAAGCATGCCTGCTGGAATTGGTCGCTCGGTCATCAAATTTTGGTCCATCAATGTTGTGGGACTTGTACAGGATCCTGTGCGATTTTCGAGTCAAATGGTTGAATTCGTGCGCTTAAACTCAGAGTCCAAGGTAGCCCGAGCATGTGTGAAGGGGGCGCACTTTGTACTTTCGGCAATGAGGAGCCCTGGGTACGAGACCGCCGAGGCCGGGGAATTGAGTAGGGCGATAAAACAGCTGAAAAAGTGGCGATTCCTTAGGCCATTGACGTTTTCGTTTGAGAGATATCTCCGCGGGAAACTTCTGCAACTCCAGTCAGTTGAATGCTTTGAGGGAGCAGTTGAACGCAGCGGTAGCGCAGCCGCCCCGCGGGTACTGTTTCATTTCACGAATGCATTGCCCTATACCCAATCTGGATACACGCTTCGGTCTAAAGCACTATTCAAGAGTTTAAGGGCAAGGGGAGTAGAAGCGTTTGCTTGTACGCGCTACGGATATCCAGAGAATATCGGTAGATTCCATCATGGTCCATATTTTGTCAACGATGGTCTCGAATATTTCGTGTTGGGCTCCGTATTTGCTCCGTTTTCTATTACTCGCCAGGAGGATCTGGCCGTACGCCAACTGGTAAGACTCGCGAGGGAAAAGCAAGTAAACATACTTCACACCACCACCCCGTACACAAACGCACGCGTGGTGGCTCGCGCAGCCGCTCTACTTGACGTCCCATGGATCTATGAGGTCCGAGGCGAGCCCGAGAGCACGTGGGCTTCGCAGTCACCAGACCCAGAAAAACGCCGCAGCTCGGAGTTTTTTGAATTAGCGCGCCAGGCCGAAACAGCGGCGATGATGGCTGCAAATCAAGTAATAGCGTTAAGTGAGGTGTCGAAAGGGGACCTAACGCGTCGAGGCGTTCCAGAATCGAAAATCAAGGTCGTTCCGAACGCTTTGGAAGCCAATCAGCTTAAAACTCATATTGACAAAGCACGCGCCCGAAAACGATTGGGCCTAGGCGACGAGTTCTTAATCGGTGCAATTACCTCAGTCGTGGATTACGAAGGGCTGGACATTGCTATAACTGCGATGGAGGAGATTTCAGACGCAACTCTCATTATCGTAGGAGATGGAGTGGCTCGACCAGGGCTTGAAGACTTGGTCGATGAGCTTGAATTGAACGATCGGGTTGTCTTCGCTGGTAAGCAGCCGGCCTCTGATATTCACCTTTGGTACGCTGCTTTGGATGTGTTCGTGGTACCGCGGCGAGACGTTGAAGTTTGTAGGAAGGTCACTCCGCTTAAGCCGCTACAGGCTATGGCCTGCGGGGTACCGGTAATCGGAACTGACCTACCAGCGTTAAAGGAAATCACCGGTGGATTAATGGTTGAAGTTGAACCGGATAACCCCTCCGCGCTTGCTAAATCAGTTGATTTAGTCCGGCAGGGGGAACTCAGCGTGAATCCTCGGGAGCTTGAAGAATGGGCCAAGAAGCGATCATGGGAGCGGAATGCGCACATCTTGGAGGGGCTGTACTTAGAGCTACTGAGGGGAAGATGAATGAGTCAAAAACTTTGCGGCCTCAGAATCCAGTAGGATTTTGTGCGGTTTAAACGCCTTCCGCTGCCGCTTGATGATGCGGTCAGCTTCTTCAAGTTTTCCCGTACTAACTCTATTTCCCCAGACACGGTAAGTTGTAGTTACAGTTTCCGCATCTCCGTCAGCAATCATGTCGCCTTCGTGCAGCCATATGGCACGAGTGCAGTGCGTTTGAATTGTCGCGGCACCATGAGATACGAGAAAGACTGTTCCGGATCCAGCGAGAAACTCGTCCATACGATCCTTAGCCTTAGCTTTGAACGTGGAATCTCCGGTGGAAAGGGCTTCGTCAATTAGTAGTAGCTCGCGCCGAACTGCTGTAGAGATCGCAAAAGTCAGGCGAGATTTCATGCCCGACGAATAAGTCTTTAAGGGACGATCGATTGCGGATCGGAGATCCGCCCAATCGATGATCGGATCCACGAGCTTCGAAGATTCCGCTGGGGTTAGCCCCATTGCCAAGAGTCCTAAATTGATATTTTGGCGACCGCTTAAATTTGATTGGAGAGCCGCCCCGACGCCGAGCAAGGTGGGCTGGGAGGAAACAAACACGTCGCCGGAATCGGGCTTTGATGACCCAGCAATCATTCGTAGAAGGGTTGACTTCCCGGAGCCGTTTTTACCCAGGATGCCGATCGATTCTCCAGAATAAGCTACAAAGCTAACGTCTTTTACTGCTTCCACAGTATGCTTCGAAAGTTTTTTGGATAAAACATGCTCAGAACCGGAGCGATTAAGGTAGTAAGACTTCTTGAGATTACGAGCGACAACCGTTGGGTTATTTGACAACTGCGTACCTTTCCTCGGCTTGCCAAAAGTAGAAGTATCCAATAATCAATAGCCCGAATGACCAAGCTGCAATATACAGCCAAGTGCCTAAGGGCGGTACCTCACCGTCCAAAACCAGCTGCCGCACTGCGGTAAGAAACTGGTAAATGGGATTAGCTTGCATGATTGCTTGAATATGGGGATTTTTATCAAATTTGCTCAGATCGAAGAATACACCCGAGATGAAAAAGAGACCTCGATTGATGATTCCCACTACTGACTTTAGATCGGGAATAAATGCTGTAGCTCGTCCCACAATGAACATGCAACCGAGCGAGAAGCAGTGGATTAAGAAATACAAGGGAACCACTAGAATGATGGTCCAAGAAACTCCTTTATCGAGCTGAAAAAGAAGTGCGCCTATTATCGCAACCATGGCGGGGATTGCATGGTCGATCATTTGCTTAATGGTCGTCGAAATGGGGATGGCTGCTGTGGGGAAGTTAAAACTGCTAATCAACCCCTTTGAGCCACGGATGATGGAAGTGCCAGCTGATAAGCCGCCGGTTGCGAACTTGAGGTAAATTACACCGATTGTTAGGAATCCAATGAAATTGTCCATTCCCCTGGAAACGTGAAGAACGTAGCCGAAAATGAAAGCATAAACTGCCACGTCTAGGATCGGTTGAAGGATAAGCCAAGCGCGTCCGAGGAACATATTTCTACCTCGGCTAAGCGATTTACTGCGTGCATAAGCCAAGATGAAATGTCGGCGGTCAAGAAGACGACGAGTATAAGACGCTAGGTTATCTCGGCTCTGTAGGTTATATAACTGGGAATCGTCAACGAGCTCCAAGTTGCGGAAACTAGCGTTTTTAACGCGCTTGGGCTTTTCTTGTTTTGCGTTGGTCCCCTCGGGAGCACTGTCGCTGTCGTTGTTCAATTGTGATTCCACAATTTCTCCACTGTGATGATTGCTCTGTAGTTACGGTCTAAACTGTCACTGAGGATAGTCTAGAATCATCGTATGCAGTTAGGAAACTTTGAGCCGGCATCTTCCAAAGGAGAAGCCACGCCTGTCCGTACCTTTATTTTTGGTGGGTGTGTGAGTCGGGACACTGTTGAGTTCGCTAAGCACACCGACTTCAAAGTGCTCCGCTATGTGGCACGTCAGTCTCTACTTTCCGTGGGCTCAGACGCGAAATCCAATATTCCTGATTTCAAACTGAAAAGCTCTTTCCAGCAGCGCATGTTAGAGAGTGATTTGTCGGGAAACCTCATGCGCGAAATATCGAAGAAAAACGGTATTGATGTTTTTGTCTGGGACTTGGTCGTTGAACGGACCGGGGTTTGGGAGTTTCCAGATGGGAGCATTGCTACCAATAGCGCGGAACTTAGGCGGCTGGAGGGCGTGCCCCAAATCCTGAAAACGGCCAGAAAGATTCCTTTCGGGTCCGCCGAGCACTTCCAGCGTTGGCAGGGGGCTGCAGCTTTATTTACTGAGTTTTTGGATTTTCTTGGTTTGAAGCAAAAATGCCTAGTCTTGGCACCGGAATGGGCCGAGTATCGCTCAGACAATAAGAAGACTGGCCGGATACGTGGTTTATCTGCCTCGCAGTACAATGAGATGTTCCGTAAATATTACGTGGTTCTAGAAAGACTGGGGATTACTGTGTCAAGGATCGACGGCACAGTAGCTGACGAGAACCATAAGTGGGGAAATGCACCATTCCACTTCACTCGTTCGGCGTATGCTTCGATGGAGTACGAGATTAAGAAATCAGTACACCAGACTAGGAATTAGCGGCATAGATATGAAACTAGAAGGTTTGCTGGCTTCCTTGCTGAAGGGAGCTCGTCAAATCCCGCACGGTATTAGAGCGCGAGTATATCGGGGGCGTTCCAGAGTCGAGGCGACTGTGGGTACTCGCTTTCTCGGACCGGATTTGGACGAAAACGCGAAATCCACCCTGCAAAGAGCTTGGCGCGGGTTGTCAGACGCTGCGGTGGGAGAGAATCGGCGAAGGTCTGGCAATAGCGGGGAAGTGCGGGCTTTTTCGCGTGGATACGAGTTCAGCAACCAAGGGTTTCTTCAACCACCGCCTTCACCGCGTTGGAAAGAGCTGGCTCTAGGTGAGGGGCGCCTTCGGGTTGAAGAAAACCTTCCTGTTGCATTGGCCCAGAAACGTGGAGTCTCAGTTGCCGTGCTGGGGGTTGCTATCGACTCGGAAGAAGGAATATCTGATAGTGACCTCATCGCTGACCGTATTGCTGATCTAATATTGTCTGGAAATAGCCTCGATGCGATTGATGAGTACGTCCTGTGGCTAGGGGGCCGGTTCGTCCTTATCGCCGGGCGTGATGACCAGTGGCGTATTCACGTAGATGCAATGGCAAGCAGAAGTTGTTACTGGACCGTCAGAAATAAACAACTTTTCGCTGCATCGCATTCTGCGTTGGTCGCTAGAGAGATAGAAGAATTCTCGAGGAAGCGAGCATATTGGGTTCTTTCAAATCCTGACTATGTGAGTGCTGCGGGAAAATGGTTGCCAGGCCGCATTACGCCGCATGATTGCACCGACCTAGTAAGTGCTAATTGTGTGCTGTCTTTTGACGGAGAAAGGGCCCTGCACTCCCGCATTTTCCCATTGGAAAAGCACCGAGTATCAGCAGAATATTCGCCAAAAGAGGTCGCTCGCATTCTGATTGGTGAGCTTAGGGTGCAGACTTCGGCGTGGCTCAATTCCTCTGATAAAACCTATCTCGCTTTGACCTCAGGCCAAGATTCTTTGGTAGTTCTGTTGTCATGCATTGATCTTTTCCAAAAACACTTCACGAAAGCTATGACCTACATTTTCGCGGAGAGAAAAGATCCTTTAGGGATCAATGATCTCCAAGGAGCCAATTTCCTAGCTTTGCTGTCTGGTCTGCAACACAAGGTAGTGAAAGTGGAACCGTTCATTTTTGAGGGAAAGTTTGCTTCCGCGTACAAACGATCGTTTCCTACTTGGGCTCGTTTTCCGGCTTTAGCCAAAACTATGTGGCAGAACTTCCCCAAAGAATCCGTAGTCCTTTTTGGGATCGGTGGTGAAATCGGCACAGTCTTTTATAGAGATAGGACTGAAAGTCCAGTTAACGGCGAAATTCTAGCCGAAAAGTTTACGACGAGTAAATTTTCCTCCAATTCTCGCCTTGTCGCAGAGATGGAGGAGTACATAGCTTATACGCAGCTAGATTCAGTCTCCCCGTCGCTAGCAAGCTTCTATGACCTCTATTATTGGGAAAATCGAATGACCAGTTGGGCTGCTGCGGGATACTCCGAATATGAGTTAGGGCCCTCAATAGGTCTTCCGTTCAATACTAGGAGAATAATCTGGCCAATGCTCAATTTGTCGTACGAGAATCGGTTAAACAAAGCAGTGTACAAAACAATAATTCGTTGGAGTGGGTGGCCTCTGTGACTCAAAATGGAAGAATAAACAAGATGGTGAATAAAACTGAATACTATTTTAAACGGGCGCGTCAGGTGGCCCGAGATGAAGGCCCTTCTGAATTAATACGCCAGACTAAAAGGCGATTTAACGTAGGAACGGTAAGCAAAAGGACCGCTACGTTTGACCCACTGGCAGTAACCGCCCAAGGGAAAACTAACAGGACAAGCCCATTCAAGGACCTACGCGTTGGCGTAATCATGGATGAATTTTCTCTCCTGGCATGGGGAGAGGAATTTACAATCGTGCCAATCTTGCCTGGGGAAGAATCGAAACTTCAATCCCTTGAGCTTGATTTATTCTTGGTCGAGAGTGCTTGGGACGGAAATGGAGGAGCCTGGAAATACCAATTGACTGGCGGTGCCGCTCCCAGCACCGCGCTTTCCGTGATCGTCGAGCAATGTAAGCAACTTGGGATTCCTACGGCCTTCTGGAATAAAGAGGATCCTCCCCATTTTGAGGACTTCTTGGATACTGCACGATTGTTCGATTTCGTGTTTACGAGTGATGTCAATTTGGTAGGTGCCTATAAGCAGGCTTTGGGGCATGACCGAGTGTGGCCTTTGAGCTTTGCTGCTCAGCCTGCGATTCATAACCCTATCCGGACTGATATGCCTAACTATCAGAAAGGAGACGTGGCTTTTGCAGGCATGTATTTTGCTCACAAATATCCAGAACGCCGTGAGCAAATGGAGATGCTGCTGGGCGGAGCTATGGACGCATCAGGGCATCTTGAAGACGGTCTCCGTATCTTCTCTAGATTCGAGGGAAAAGACGAGCGTTATCTTTTCCCGCAGCCGTTTTCCCAAAGAGTTGTGGGGTCTCTGCCGTACGAAAAAATGATTGCGGCTTACAAGAATTTCAAAGTCTTCCTAAATGTGAACTCTGTAGTCGACAGTCCCAGTATGTGCTCCCGTAGAGTGTTTGAACTTCTTGCTTCTGGCACGCCTGTAGTCTCTACATGGAGCAAGGCACTTGAGGAGACTTTTCCTTCTACTGAATTAGTGCTTGTAGATAGTAGGGAAGAAGCCACGTTGTCTATTCGTGCCTTGGTTAATTCTCCTGAGTTGAGAGACAGGCTGGTACATCGGGCGCAAAGAAGGATCTGGGAGAGCCATACCTATACAACTCGGGCAATGGAGATTTTGGAACGAGTTAGTCCCTCTGAATTTGAAGGTCTGAAGACTAAACCAAAAGTTAGTGTTATTTGCTCTACGGTGCGGGAAGGGCAATTGAAGCATGTATTTGAGCAGGTAGGTCGGCAATCCGGAGTGGATGTCGAGCTGATTTTGGTTCTGCACGGGATTCAAGTTGGTGACAAGGAGATTGCAAACTTCGCTGAGGAGGCGAAAGTTCATCAATACCGTGTACTTAGGGAGGAGCGAAGTTCCTCGCTAGGAGAGTGCTTAAATGCAGGTATCGCTGCTTCGTCAGGCGATTTCATCGCCAAGTTTGATGATGATGATTTTTACTTTGCTTCATATCTTTTGGATATGTATAACTCGTGGTCCTTTTCTGGTGCTGACCTGGTAGGCAAACAGGCAAACTATGCGTTTTTGGGCAATGAAGAATTGCTGATAGTTAGGCGGCCGGAGAGGGAACATCGCTGGACGAACTTCGTAGCTGGCCCTACTTTCTTCGGCCCCCGCAATACGTTTGCGGAAAATAAATTTGAGGCGCGTTCCCGAGGGGAAGACACTGCGTTTATTCGTTCTCTTTTGAGGAAAGGGGGGAAAATATATTCCACAGACCGCTTCAACTTTGTTCAGATGAGAAATGCTGGACAACATACTTGGGAAGTCTCAAATGCATCGTTTCTGGCTAACGGGCAGGTCGTGGGGATTGGTCGGAATTTCGAGGCTGTTGAATGCTAGATGGACCGCGTGCTCCCCAAGGGTTTTCGATGTAGGAGCGTCCCCTTTGTGGAATAATATACTGCGGTTCTAGAACGTCGAATTAAAATTTGAAAATACTTTTTCTCCCGAGGAGGGGTTTTAGTGAGCATTGAAGAGAAACAATTGGGACCCATAAACAAGGTTTGTGTTGTTGGGCTGGGATACATTGGTCTCCCGACTGCAGCTTTTATCGCTGATTCTGGTATCTCCGTAGTGGGGGTGGATATCAATGAGCGCCATGTGGAGAAGATCAACAATGGTGAAATGCCCTTTTTTGAACCTGGCTTCGAAGCTTTATTAAAAAGCGTAGTCGCCGATGGACATCTCAAGGCTGATACAGAAGTAGCGGAAGCAGACGCGTTCATTGTGGCTGTCCCGACGCCGTTCAATGATGACTATTCAGTCAATATGTCCTACATCGAAGCGGCAGCGAAGAATATTGCTCCTGTGCTTCGACCGGGGGCGCTCGTGGTCCTAGAATCAACCTCCCCTCCAGGGACCACTGAAAAGATGGCTGAAATTCTTTTAGCCGAAAGGCCGGACCTATCGACGGATCCTGAAAGTGCTAACCGTCTCTTAGTCGCACACTGTCCTGAGCGGGTATTACCGGGCAAGATTATGGAGGAGATGGCCGCTAATGACCGAGTTATCGGAGGCCTAAATCCCCTGTCGACGGATAGGGCGAAACAGCTATACTCCTCTTTCTGCAATGGCGAGATGCTATTGACGAATGCAACAACCGCTGAGATGGCAAAGCTGACCGAGAACTCGTTCAGGGACGTGAATATTGCCTTTGCAAACGAGCTGTCAATCATCTCAGACAAGCTTGGAATTGATGTTTGGGAATTGATTGAACTCGCCAACCATCACCCACGAGTCAATATTCTGAATCCGGGCCCTGGTGTGGGTGGCCACTGCATTGCAGTTGATCCTTGGTTCATTGTTTCTTCGGCTCAGGAGGAAGCCAAGCTGATCCGTACGGCGAGGGAGGTTAATGACGGCAAGCCTGCCTACGTTATTGCCAAAATTACTGAAGCAGTCGAGGCCGAAGGCGCAGATTCAATCGCCGCACTGGGAATAGCATTTAAGCCGGATATCGATGATTTGAGAGAATCCCCTGCTCTGTCTATCGTGCAACAAATGGCCGAGAAGTGGCCAGAGAAAAACATCCTAGTAGCTGAGCCTAATGTGAATGAGCTGCCCGAGAGTCTAACCGCATATCAAAACGTGCAGCTAGTTGACGCTTCTCACGCGATATCTTCAAGCCCCGTGGTTGCTGTCTTAGTGGACCATACACCTTTCAAGAGCCTCGAAAAGAGCGTCTTGGAAGGAAAGAATGTCGTTGACACACGTGGCATGTGGAGCTGATCCTAGGGATGAAGAGGTTGGAATCCGGCAAGTCGCTTGCAAGTCTTGCCGTGTTAGCCGCTGTGTTGTTAATAGCCGCGGTGCTGTCGAGCAATATGGTTCGCGCGGGGCTGCTGATCCTGGCGGTGTTAATAGCAGCTCTGATTTTGGTCTTGAGCGTTTCTTGGGCACGACGAGTGGAGGCACAACGCCGTCAGGATTACCGCAATGTAATGTCCGTTGCAAAGGAGTTGTCGCTGCTCCGAAACATGTCGGGGAGTATAGCTAAATCGAGAGAAAGTCAACGCTTTCAAGAAGAGCAACTCACTCAAATCAATTCCGCGGTCGAGGAATGGCGGGACGGGGAGACAGGCTCAGGGGGCAGAAGCTCAGAACCTCTATCCTATTTCTCGCCTAGGCGTATCTCTGCATCGAAGCCTGTCGAAAAGCCCAACTCCCATGTGGCTGGGCGACAGGCGGCGCTGCAAGACACTGGGGAGGGTTCCAAGGAAAAACTACGGGAACTGCTCTATCCTGCCAGCGAAGTGAGTCGAGTAGTGGCCGTTTTAGGCTCTTCCGAACTACGTGAAATTCTTTCAGATTTTTGCTCCGTCCGGAAAATAGATTCTGCCGTTGACCTGGCGAAGGCAGGGAACGACATTTCCTACCTCGTTATCGAAGAAGCATCTTTAACCTCTGGTCGCTGGTTCGGGAGTCTTTCAGCTCAGGGAACGCATCTTTTCCAGGAGCTCCATAGCCAGATTATGAAAGCGCAACGAAACGGTAATGTCGTTACGGCGGTAGTGGCTAATGCACCAGCTTCACACATGACGAGCGTTTTGCGTGACGCCGCTGATGTTGTGCTTTCTAAGAAGTCAAGGAAAGATTCTCGGAGCGCCGAAATGGCGAACCCAGTGATAAAGGCCATCGACGCATACGCGTGTAAGTGAGGTTAAGAAGTGAGCATAGCTGTAGTTTATGGGGACATCAGCCCGAATGTTGTCGATGGTTCGTCCATTTGGCTCATGTCAATAACCGAAACGCTCTCAAAAACATGCGACGAGGTTCATCTCCAGCTCAAAATGAAGCCGGATAACTATCGTCTAATACAGTCCGTAGACAAGATTGAAAACGTCGTCCTACATCTCCCTCCGGACACCAGTTCTCCACTCAACGAGGAAGCTGCGGTTCCTGTTCTTGAATCGTTGGTCAGCGAAGTCGGTGCTGACATCCTCGTCTCTCGAGGATTGAATTTGGCACATACATTAAGTAGATCCTCGATCTTGTCACCGATACTCTGGGCTTATATAACAGATCTTCCTTTCCCGATCACCAAACTTTCTAAGACCAATATCGGCCGTTTGCAAAGAATCTCGGCGAATGCTCGGAGAGTATTTGTACAAACTGAAGCGGCGCGGAGTTATCTAGAATCGATCGCACCATTCGCAGCAGGGAAGACCTGCTTGATGCTCCCGATGGTACCGAGTGAGGCGTTTTCCAAGGAGAAACTCGGCAGCAGTTACGAGCAGTCGGACAAGCTCCGCATTGTCTATGCGGGAAAGATGGCCAAGGACTGGAAGACACTCGAAATGCTGGAGATTCCCAAGCATCTCAGAAAGTTGGGAGTTGAGTCAGAGCTATTAGTTGTCGGAGACAAGATAAATAGGGATAAAAGAGATCCTTCTTGGCACATTCAGATGAAAGATGCGCTAGAGAAGGCAGCAGCCGATGCTGATAGCGGAGTTGAATGGTTAGGTGGTGTGTCTCGGGATGAATCTATGGCAGCCATTTCCTCCGCCCATATTGGATTAGGCTGGCGGACAGCGGTACTAGATTCAAGCCTTGAGGTTTCCACAAAGGCGCTAGAATATTCTGCCCTTGGAACTCCTGCCTTAGTTAACTTTAACGAAGACTCCCGTGCTCTCTTCGGTAGCGATTATCCATTCTTTATCGATGCGCAAGCTACCGCAGTGGATGCCGCAAAGGTCATTGCGAAAACCGCAAACTCTATTGACCTAATGAGCCCAAAGGTTAGGGGCAAGGTAGCAAACTTTTCAATGGATTCAGCGGTAGATCGTCTAACTGGCTACTTCGAAGCGGCCGGCATAGTCCGTTCTAGTAAGCGTGCGGTGCCTATGGATGCGATTAAGGTCGTAATCGCATCCCACGATTTCAAGTTCATGGGCGAATTAGTGGATGCGCTTGAGAAGGATCCACGGTTCATACTCGAGAAGGACGTTTGGTCGTCCCTGCATCAGCATGACGAAGAACGCAGCCGAAACCTGGTCAATTGGGCGGACGTTGTATTTTGCGAATGGTGTGGTCCGTCAGTTCGGTGGTATGCAGAGCATAAGCGACCAGGGCAGAGGCTAATTAGTCGTCTACATGGATTCGAACTTCGTGGTCCCGGCCCATGGATGAAGGAAATCGACTGGCAAGGCGTGGACGAATTGATTTTCGTTTCGCAGCATTACGAGGAAATGGCGCTGGAACGACTTCCGCTGCAATCCACGGCTACTCGGGTAATTCCAAATGCAATTGATTTAGTGGACTTTGACCGGGAAAAGCTTTTTGGTGCTCAGTTCCATATTGGTCTGGTCGGCTACGTTCCCTTCCTAAAGCGACCAGATAGAGCTGTTTCTTTCTTTGAAGAGCTATTGGAACAAGACGACCGGTACATCCTTCATATAAGAGGCAGGGCTCCTTGGGAATACCCTCACGAATGGAGTAAGCCTCTGCAGAAGCAGTTGTATCTAGATTTCTTCTCATCTATTGCCTCGAACGAGCGACTACGGGATCACGTAGTGTTTGAAGATTTTGGGCCAGATATGGCGTCTTGGTTTAGGAAGATCGGCATCGTGTTGTCGCCAAGTGATGTGGAAAGTTTCCATCTTGCGCCTGCAGAAGGAATGGCCTCGCGTGCAGTCCCCATCGTGTGGGAGAGAGACGGGGCGAAGAACATTTTTGGTCCGTATGTAGATGGAGGTAGTGACCTCGCAATTGATCGCGTACTCGCCCTACGTGAACCGGAGACATTTGCAGAAGAGGGCCAAAAGGCACGTGAATACGCCTCCCGTTGGGGAGTTAAGAAAATTATTTCCGAATGGATCGAAGCCTTGACCGGGCAAAATATTGCCGTCAAGGAGTCTGAGCGTACGGAAACTATCTAGGAGCTAGGATGTCCATTTACCTTTTGGCGGTGCCTAAGAAGAAGCTTCGCTCTACCGTTTCTGACGACCTTGCAGAGCATAATTCCGAACTGCTACGGCGGTGCTTCCAGAAATACCGCAGTTTGGTCAGTGATCACTATCGCAGTGAAATAAAAGTTTCCACACCGGGACAGCATGGGACTGCCTCTATAGGCGTGTGGAAAAGGAAGAACGAGTCGAACCGCGTCGTCGCAAAGAAAGACTGGTGGGCGCATTCGAGCGGCCAGGATGTTTCCGAGCTCCTGTTAGAGAAGGTGTCCAGGCGTGGCGGCGAGGTTGTTTACACCGATCCTGTTTGGGGCAGCTATACGGCGATCTGGGGTGAGCGCTATCGCGATCGCGTCATACTATGGAACACAATTCCGGCTCTAGAAGCGGTACATTATGCGGAGACGGAAGATTATGTTTTCGCCAGCAACCGGCCGCTTCTTGCTGCAGTAGCAAGAGCAGAGGGCGAATCTTCTCCAGTGGCATTGGAAACTGACTTTTTAGATCAGTATTTGATGTTTGGGTTTAACCTCGATGCTGTTTCTCCGTTTGAAGGGGTATCTACAATTGCAGTGGACGAGGCACTAGCGATTGAGGCCGGAGAAGTAAAGATTATTCCTCGTCCAGCAGGTCTAATCGCGAACCTCCCAAACCTTCACTCTGAAGAGGAAGCAGCTGAAGCACTTGCCGACGCGCTAAAGGCCTCTACTCAGAGAGCATTAGCGAATTTTTCGGGCAAGAACGTTCAACTACGAATGAGTGGCGGTAAAGACAGCCGGCTATTGCTCGGATTAGTTAAGGACTCGGAGCAATCTGTCTATGGGGTAACCTTTGGCAAGCCGAATGATGAAGAAGTCCGAGTGGCGCATAATTTGTGCCGAGCAGCTGAAAAGAACTTGGAAGTAACTGCACCAGCCCCAGTTGATCGGTCAAGCTTGGCGGAAAAGGTTGATCGAACAATTCTCATGTCTGATGGCATCCCGGCTTCTGAACCGCATACTTCTATTTATTATGGCTCCTCGCCGCGCGTTGCCGGTGACGCAATCATGCTGGGGCAGTGGCCACTAATGAAGGGCGGTCAGGCAAAGAAGCTGCACTATTCTGGGTCGGGCTTGCAAAACGCTTTGCGACGACAAGCCGGGTGGTTCGTAAACGAGAGAATCCGAGCGCAGTACGCTTATTTCCTTGAACAATGGCAGCGTGAAGTAGAGACGTCTATCGACCTCGAGTACTTGTATCTCTTTGCCCGAAACTTTAGGTCGGGACGTTGGTTGCATGCACACATTAACCTTTACGAGCGTGATGCAGTCATTGCTTATCCAATTGCTGATGAAGAGGTCGCTGCGATTTCTGACGCTATGACGATGTCAGAGAAGGTTTCACAGCGTGTTCTCTTTAGGGCCTTAGAAATGATTTGGCCCGAAGCGAACCGAATTCCTTTGTCCAACGGCAATAAATGGCGGTTTGAGAGTGCTGGTCCGGTGGAGAATCTTGGAGAAGATTCCTTTGCCGAGCGATATGCTGAAGTTCCTGCTCATGAGAGCGATGAATTCCTACAGGTGGATCCTCGGCTTAAAGATTCAAAAGCGATAGAGTACACCAAGGCTGTGGCCGTTCAGATGGCCAAAGAGCTGGTGGAATCTGCTAACTGGGATCTGCTCATTTCAAAGGTCACTCCCGAATTTGGGAATATCCTGGAAGCGGCCGCGAACGGAGAACTTATCGTTCCCGAAAAGTCGTCTCAAAGAGAGATCGTGAAATTCATTTGGCGTTTGTACGTGGCTGATCGTTGGCTGCGGAAGGAATGGCTAGCGGCGAAAGATGATTAGCCCAAGGCTGTAGGTCGGTGAACATGATGTGCTCATGCTCACCGGCCTTACTTTTAGTCTTCGGTGGGAAATAGCTGCAGCTTTAGTTTGCAGAAGTCATGGCGAGAAGAAAGCATCTGCTTTTCTTTCAATGAGAAGGTCTCTTCTGTGCCTTTTGCAAACTTGTGCTGGGCGTAGTACGAGTCCAGATAGTGCGCGATGGGGTTTATAGATTCCCCGTAAGTGGGGTAGATAAAGGATGTCGCGTGAGGGAAAGAGTTGACTTCCAAAACTCGTGGCATGTCGTCTTTCAAACTACGCACCATGATATCGACGCCGCCAGTGTATAGACCCGGAATCGCGGCAACTGCTCGAACAGCGGTGTCCCTAATTTCCTCCGAAATGATATCGGTGATGTTTGCAGTTTCAGCACCGAAAGAAATATTAGAGATTGCGCTGAGGAGAACGCGTTCTCCTGCTTCGGGAACATCGGAGAAAGACATTGAATTGGATCGCATGAACGCTTCCATGTTCGCGTTTCGGCGAAGAAGCCGCTTGCTTCGTGCGCGGTCCTTCTGACGCTCTTCATTCTTAAGCGCCATCAGTTCTTCGATATTGTGGGTTCCGTCGCCGGTAACGTAGGCAGGGATTCGGATGATTGAACCGAAAAACTCTCCCTCCACAACGGTGACGCGCAATTCAAAGCCGTCAACCATTTCTTGGACAATTACCGAGGGCTCTCGCTTTCGTTCCTTTTGCATCTCCACGCATTCGTGGAAGCGCTCTTTGAAGTCCTGTTCAGTAACGTTGAGAAAAACTCCGAGACCTTGGGAGAAGCTTGGTGCTTTGACCACAACTTCCCTCCGGCCTTGAGCAAAAGCGGTGTCGAAGGCTTTGTCAGCCTCGTCCGGTCCAAAAACCTGGTACCAGGGAACATTAATGCCAGCAGTGTGCAGGATTTTTTGTGTTTTTACTTTGTTCTGGCAGATTCGCCCAGCTGTCTTAGTGCAGGTAGGTACGTTCCAAGGAGTAACTACTCCGATGGGATCATCTGCAGAATCCTTTAGAGTGATATACGGACGGTTCTTTTTCGAGCGGTCAATATGGAAGTTGCGCCCCGAGCGGCGGACAGTCCGAATCCACGCGTTGTGTATGCCCGTGGTGTAACCATCTTGCCAATAATTTTGTTCAAGGCTGGGCAGAGAATCCAGAATATGGTTTAGGTGCTCGGTACGCATGTAGTTCCAATCATCTGAGCTAGGAGTGGGTTGCTTATCGCACAGATTCTAGCAACGAGGGCAGGCTGACAAGTTAGTTCGCCTTGGTTTTCACTATTAAGCCCGAGGCAGTGCAGAGGTTCAGCGGTGTTACGCCGACCCAGCAAAGCCTAGAGTCTTAACTAGTGCCTAAGAGTAGAGCAGCTGTGTTCGCTCGATCTGGTCGACAATATAGCTAGCCGCATTAACAGGCTCTCCGTAACTTACATAGTGGTGAATGTCGAAGAAAGGCTGCGTATTGATTTCTAGAACTGTGATGTCGGCGTCAGGCTGTAGGGAAGAGGTGAAAATGTCTACTCCCACTGTTCCCGTTCCTGGGAAAGCCCGAGCAGCGCGCTCCGCAACCGCGATGTGTTGACGAGAAACTTTATCGATGACATTAAGCGTGAAGCCGCCTCCACCTACGGAGGATATTGGATTTAGAACGACTACTTCGCCGTGCTCGGGCACTTGCTCGAGTGTCCAAGGGCTTTCGGCTAGCCAATCTTCATCTATGTTGATCTCCGTAGATTTTAGGTAAGCATCGGCCTGTCGGCGTCGGAGCTCGAGATCCACCAGTTCTTGAACCATATGCTTCCCGTCACCTACTACAAATGCGTTTAGCCTAGAGCAAGCAACGCGTACACGGCCACCGATGACTAAGACGCGAATGTCGAAACCAGCGAAGTATTCTTCGATTACAATTTCATCGCCGTAGCCGCTGTCAGCTGCTTTAGTCCAAGCTTTTTCAAACGACTCGGTATCTTTGATATTGAGAGACACGCCTCGCCCTCGGGTACCGCCATTCGGTTTAACCACGACAGGGCGATCTTGCGCCTTAAAATATTCGAGGGCCTCAGCCTTAGTGGCTGAATTGAACTTCTGGCCGTTAGGCGTCGGCACGTTATTGGCTTGAAGGGTCAATTTTGTGGCCTGTTTGTCGTTGGAAACTCTTCTAGCGAACATGCTCTGGGTAGAAGGGCCGTGGTAAACGGTTCCTCCCACCGTTTTACCGTTATTCAAAAATATCCATGTGCCGTCTTTAACTTTTTGGGTCTCCCAGCCGCGGGACCTCGCTTCGCCCAGCATAAGTTTTGTGCGGGACTTAATCCGGTCATAAGTATTGATTGGCAGCTTTGGTTTCAAAATTTCGTCATTTACCAAAGCAATTAGGTTTCTAGGATCGTAGCTCACGTAGTCATAGTACATTTAAGGTTCTCGCTTTTGCACCGACTAACTCACTAAGACCTACTCACTAATTCGCCCCATCGATGAGCCTGCAAAATCTCCGCAACACGTGCGGCGTGAGTGGAGGCAGTTCCTTGAGCTTTCATAAGATGCTGTCTCTGATGTGGCGGGGCTTCTATGCTTGGTCGGTAGAGTCCTGAGAGCATTTGGCTTATAGCATGTGGTCCTTCACGCTTATGGCAGACGAGGATGGGTGAAGGAAAAGGGGAAGTAATCCCTGGTCCTCTTTGTGGTCACAGTTAATTGTCAGGGAATTTTGAAGCGGTGCTATTGTTAAGGGCATGCGCGCTCTAGTTACCGGAGGAGCCGGGTTTATCGGTTCTCACTTGGTGGATTTACTTGTTTCTGAGGGACACTCTGTGTCTGTGTTGGACAATTTTTCATCGGGTCGGAAAGTCAATCTAGAATCCGCCATGAAATCCGGAACAGTTGAAATCATTGAAGGCGATATAAAGAATTTTGATTTCGGTGCCTTCTTCCAAGAGCATCCCACTGATGTTGTGTTCCACCTGGCTGCCCAGATTGATGTGCGGCATTCGGTGGCAGACCCAGTTGAAGACGCTGAGTTAAACATTATTGCAACGATCAAACTGGCAGACGCCGCCCGCCGCAGTGGTGTACAGAAAATCGTTCACACTAGCTCCGGAGGATCGATTTATGGCAGTCCCGCAAGTTTTCCTGTAAACGAGGATAATCCGCTCGCTCCCGAGTCCCCCTACGCTGCCAGCAAAGCTGCCGGCGAACTATATCTGGAGATGTTCCACCGGCTGTACGGTATCAGCGTAAGTTTCGTAGCGCCGGCTAACGTTTATGGTCCACGCCAGAACCCCCATGGTGAAGCCGGGGTCGTTGCGATTTTCAGCCAGCGGCTTCTGAGCGGTAAACCCACCAAGGTATTTGGTTCGGGCTCCAATACTCGTGACTACGTGTACGTTAAAGATGTTGCTCGAGCTTTCTATTTGGCGGCTACCACACCCGGTGACTTCGGGCGTTTCAATATCGGTACGGGAGTGGAGACTAGCGATAGGGAACTACACACAGCAGTAGCGAAGGCGGCGGGTGTGGCCGATGACCCGGAGTTTGCCCCGGCTCGATTGGGCGATGTTCCTCGTTCTTCGCTAGATTCTTCAAAAGCAAAAAGGTATTTAAACTGGCAACCGGAGTATGACCTTGGGCGGGGAATCGAGGAAACTCTTGATTATTTCCGTGGCCTCGGCGCTAAATAGAGCTAAGGGCTCTCGCTAGTACTTGCGAGAGCCCTAATTTCTGTGCAGTTAGCCCTGTGTAGCCTTAAAACCCAAGCGGACGCTTGAAAGAAGCTCGGCTATTCGGTTCTCTTCACTTTCGGCAAGATTAGCTCGGACACACACAGAATCAGCGTTCAGATCCTCAGCGAAAAGAACGGCGATTCCTACTAGCGGGGCTACGTCTTCGGGGGTTTCCTGAAACACAAAGGCGTTAGAAGAAACCATGAGCGAATCGAAACCTCTCACTGCGCCGGACCAAGAGTGAGCGGGAAGGACTGAAACCGTGCTTTGCTCGTTGCCAACCTCGACTGAGTCGGTGCATAAGAGGTCTCGGTTGCCTATAGGAAGGCCCTTTGGGTAGTACTCAAAAGGTGTTGGGTTAACAGTGATAGGAGATGCTGCCCGCGCAATGGTTTCACCGGTATGAGGGGACATCCACTGCGGGACTGCGAAATCAGAACCTACCCACTTTCCAAAGATGAGATATAGCGCAATGGCCTCCCGGTTCGGGTCAATCTTTTCCGGCAATTCATCAATGATGACTTTGTTGCTCGGGGGAATAGAGTCGTATTCCGAGAGAACGGCTTCGTAGCCAGTTCGGTTTCCTGGTTCCTGAATTCGTTTAAACTTCATTATCTGCCTCGAAGTGCTTCGGTCCTACTACAAACGCGTTGGCTTTGTTCTCTAGAGTGTTGAACTTGTCGGCGATCAAGCCATGGTCGCCTACGAACACGTCGAACTTGTCTTCCGGTGCGAGCCGGACGAATAGTGCAAATACTGCATCGGGCTTGCTGGTATTCAGGGAAGGAATGATTCCGTTTGCTAGTACATTTAACGGATCACTAGGTCCATCTCCGTCCGCCAGAGCAACACTGAATTCGGCCCCACTTTGGCGCAGCTTAACCATATCTTCGTAGCTAGCGGTGAGAATGATCGAAACGTCGGTGATGACTTCCTCGGCTTCGTCTTCCCCGTGCTCTAGTAGATGGACCTTCGTGGCAGTTACTTGGCCGGTCCATTCCGCTTGGGGGAGGGGCGAGGTGACGATTAAATTCTTGGTGCTGAGGTGATCGGGGAGGTAGCGGCGTGCTTCCTCCAGCATCTCCTTCTTGTCACCAATCTTTGGCCACTGTGGTGTGGCATTGGCCCGTTCTTCAGCGATTTTGCGCTGTGCTTCGTCATATCGCCAGCGCAGGAAGTTGAGAGTTTCTGCGGCTGCACGCGTTTGATTGCCTACGTCGGTATTAGTTACCTGGCTTGAATGCATACGGCGAAGCGTGAGGGGCTTGCCTGTGTGGGTTACTTTGTAGCCCGAGCGGAGCAAGCGAAGGAAGAAATTGTTGTCTACGCCGCTAGAAAGAGAGGTGTCATATTTTAGCTTTCGAATGACGTCTGTTTGCAGCATCCAAGTACCATGACCCGGTGCGGAACCGGTAGGAATGGAACGCTCCGCGGTAGGATTCTTACCCACGAAGAGCTGCATTGTTCCGTCGTCGTGCTCAAAGTTGATGAAGCAGCCAACGTTGCCAACGGCGCCGGCCTCGATTCCCTCGAGCTGCCATTGGAGTCGGTTAGGGTGCATGAGATCATCATCATCGATGACGGCAGTGTAGAAGCCAGTGCTTTTCTCGGCTGCAAGGTTTCGTGCAGCCGAAATGCCTTGATTCTCTTGCCAATAGTACTTAATTCGGGAGTCGTTAATTTCGTCTACGACCTGCTTCGTGTGGTCAGAGCCGCCATCGTCGACGATTACGATTTCGAAATCCTGCATCGTTTGGTTAAGCACCGAGAGAATCGTTTCTCTAAGGAAATCTGCGCGGTTATATGTGGAAATGGCCACCGATACCGCCGGGTTCTCGTCGCCACGGCGATGTTTCCACTGATTGGTATTTCGTACGAACGACTTGTCGTGGTGGACGACGGACCTGTTGAAGCGTACGGCTTCTCTTCCTTCGTCGGTTTGGTTAACGGTGTTGATCGTCTTGGGGTGCCACATGTGGTACATGCGCACCTCGGGGTCATCTATCCAGACCGTCCTGTATCCAGCTCGACGGGCGCGTTGCGCGAAATCGAGGTCCTCACCGCCGTAGGTGTGAAGGCGTTCATCGAACCCACGAATGAGGTCGAAGCCTTCTCGAGGAATGGCCATCATTCCGCCCATTCCCCAGCGTGGACGTAGCCGAGCAGCTCGTTCCATCTCCTTCCAGCTATTGGGGTGCTCAGCTACCCAAGAATCGTCCATTCCCTCGGGAAGGTCTCGGCACTGCAAGAAGTAAGCAGATTGCCCATCCTGTTTAGCTACGGCGGCAATGCGCTCAAACGCCTTAGGCGTGAAAACCATGTCTGCATCGGTAGATACCAGGATTTCGCCGTCCGCGTGTACGAATCCTGCATTAAGAGCTTCAGAACGAGACCAGTAACCTTGGTCCGGTGTAAATACGTATTTCACGCCCAGTCTCTGTGCGAGCCTGCGGTTTGCTTCATGGTCAGTAGAGCCAAAGTCAGAAAGAATTACCTCACCATCGAACTGGCCAAAAGATTGACGGATAGACTCCAGTGCTAGCTCAAGCCGGAGTGCGCCCCAATCGCGGAATCCAATTACTACAGAAATGTCAGTCATTAAGCGGCTCTCCAAAAATAGTAACTACATTTGCCCCAGGCCAATTGGCCGTGACAACTAGCTCGAAAGGTGGGATGGGAATTGGGTTAGCCCGATCCTTCCATTGGACGGGCTCTGAAGTGTCCCAGGTTTTGTTCCGTTTGAGTAGATGGGAAAATCTGGAATATGCCAAGAAAATTTGACCAGGATGC
>NZ_JASOKQ010000148.1:0-236 GCF_030216265.1 Corynebacterium sp. UMB0012 | reverse complement strand
CACCCACCGCGGACTGCGCGATGAACAACAGCGCATCGCCTGCGACTGGTGGTTATACCTCCACACGCAACTGCCTGACGATCCTGTAGAGATCGCCAGGCAGCAAAACTGGGGCCAGGACGCACTCGCCAAAGCACAAACCCTAGCCAACCAGGAAAAACAAGCCACCAGCGGCCACGAAGACGGCCGACCAGCAACCTACGACAGTGCCATCGACACTGCCTACAACCACTCTA
>NZ_JASOKQ010000147.1:0-236 GCF_030216265.1 Corynebacterium sp. UMB0012 | reverse complement strand
CACCCACCGCGGACTGCGCGATGAACAACAGCGCATCGCCTGCGACTGGTGGTTATACCTCCACACGCAACTGCCTGGCGACCCTGTAGAGATCGCCAGGCAGCAAAACTGGGGCCAGGACGCACTCGCCAAAGCACAAACCCTAGCCAACCAGGAAAGACAAGCCACCAGCGGCCACGAAGACGGCCGACCAGCAACCTACGACAGTGCCATCGACACTGCCTACAACCACTCTA
>NZ_JASOKQ010000146.1:0-237 GCF_030216265.1 Corynebacterium sp. UMB0012 | reverse complement strand
AGGCGCTGGTGGCGGTGAATCTCGCCAGTGAAGAGCCGTATCATAATGCGCTCAATGAAAAACTGGTCAAAGAGACGATCGAACTGGCAGAACAAGTCAACCATACCGAAGTTCATCTGGTTGGCGCTTATCCGGTAACGCCAATTAATATCGCGATTGAACTGCCGGAATTTGACCCGAGCGTTTATAACGATGCCATTCGTGGGCAACATTTGCTGGCAATGAAAGCTCTGCGGC
>NZ_JASOKQ010000145.1:0-238 GCF_030216265.1 Corynebacterium sp. UMB0012 | reverse complement strand
AGTCTGGTGAATTTGTGGAAATTCAAGGAACGGGTGAAGAAGCTACCTTCTCAGGAGATGAGTTAAATGCCATGCTCTTTTATGGAAAAACAGGGATTGAGGAATTAATTGCGTATCAGAAAGAAGCGCTTTATGCTTTAGCCTCTGAAGAAGTCCCTTCGCAAGATTCAGAGGAGAAAGTGATTGTCATTGCAACTAGAAATCCTGGTAAAGCGAAAGAGTTTAGTTCAATTTTTGG
>NZ_JASOKQ010000144.1:0-238 GCF_030216265.1 Corynebacterium sp. UMB0012 | reverse complement strand
AGCTGCCGCTGCCGACGCAGTATCAGACGGCTATTAAAGTCTCCGGCATTATGGGCGCACGCAAAAGTGCGGAAGATCGCGCTCGCGATATGCTCTACCCGGAGCGTATTTATCAGGAATTTGAAGGTGATAACGCCACCTGGTGGAACTTCGATCCGCGCGTTGAGTGGCTGATGGGCTACCTGACCAGCCATCGCTCTCAGAAAGTGCTGGTGATCTGCGCCAAAGCTGCCACTGC
>NZ_JASOKQ010000143.1:0-238 GCF_030216265.1 Corynebacterium sp. UMB0012 | reverse complement strand
AAGTCCCGCAATTTTTTTAGATATGCGTTTTCCGCTTCCAACCGCGCGATCTGGCGACGCAGCTTCGCTTCCTCCGAGAGCGGCTTCGGCGTGACCGAGCCCTTGGGCCTGCCCTTCGGCTTCGGTTTTAGTGCCTCATCGCCACCATTACGCCATTTCCTCGACCATCCGCTGACCAGCTTCTCTGATGACAGGCCAAACTCGCGCGCAAGATTCATCGCTGTCTCACCAGAAAGGT
>NZ_JASOKQ010000142.1:0-239 GCF_030216265.1 Corynebacterium sp. UMB0012 | reverse complement strand
GATCTTTATCGGAAAGAATATACTCCAGTGTTAACTCAGGCCAATCAATAGATAATATTTTATCATTCCAAATGATGCTACCTTCATACCCAGGAGCATAATAATTCGTCGTCTTATAAACAAATTCTGCCGTCTCACTCAGCACCAAAAAACCATGTGCGAATCCTTCAGGTATCCACAACTGGCGCTTATTCTCAGCAGATAAATTCACCCCAACCCATTTGCCAAAAGTTGATGAC
>NZ_JASOKQ010000141.1:0-239 GCF_030216265.1 Corynebacterium sp. UMB0012 | reverse complement strand
GCTCCCTCGTGCGCTCTCCTGTTCCTGCCTTTCGGTTTACCGGTGTCATTCCGCTGTTATGGCCGCGTTTATCTCATTCCACGCCTGACACTCAGTTCCGGGTAGGCAGTTCGCTCCAAGCTGGACTGTATGCACGAACCCCCCGTTCAGTCCGACCGCTGCGCCTTGTCCGGTAACTATCGTCTTGAGTCCAACCCGGAAAGACACGACTTAACGCCATTGGCAGCAGCCATTGGTAA
>NZ_JASOKQ010000140.1:0-239 GCF_030216265.1 Corynebacterium sp. UMB0012 | reverse complement strand
ATTCCCAGGGGCCAGGCGAGTTTTATGTCGCCTCCACCCACGCCTGCATGGGCCAGCCCTAGCACGAGGTACATCCCATTACGTTGTTGGCAGTTCCGCTTGAAGGAACTCAGGATTCGTACTCCTAGCCCCATGCTGGGGCAGGCTATGTTTATCTGCGTTCTGAAGCGTCCTGGGTTTAGTTCCTACCTCAGCTAAGGAAGGATTGAACTATGCCTAGAAAGTATTCCGTCGAGTTC
>NZ_JASOKQ010000139.1:0-240 GCF_030216265.1 Corynebacterium sp. UMB0012 | reverse complement strand
TTTGGTAGTGAAGACGACGCGCTTTTCCTGTCGAAACTGGGCAAACGCATCTCCGCGCGTAATGTGCAGAAACGCTTTGCCGAATGGGGCATAAAACAAGGGCTGAATAATCACGTTCACCCGCATAAATTACGTCACTCGTTCGCTACCCATATGCTGGAGTCGAGCGGCGATCTGCGCGGAGTGCAGGAGTTATTGGGTCATGCCAATCTCTCCACAACTCAAATCTATACCCATCTT